>CAZFKF010000667.1:0-4078 GCA_964518805.1 uncultured Planctomycetaceae bacterium
CTTGAAAGTACCCCGATCCGCAAAACGAACCTGCGCCCCCGAGCCGACCGACGACGGCTCCGTGGGTCCCCCGTTCCTGCGCACCAGGCGTTCAGGATTAGGCTGCACCCCTTTAGAATACGTGCAACCCGGAATGACGCAAGGGGCCCTGGAGGGTTAGCTAAGCCCACACTTGATATGTACCTGCGGGCCACGCGATCTACGGCGTGCTCCGCGTAGGCCCGTTCAGTTTCGTCGTACGTCGCCGATCAGCAGCGCCGAGAGCACTTGGGCGTAGATCCGGTGGCCGAAGTCGTTGGGATGGTTGACGCCGTTGCCGGTCAGGTCCCAGTCCTTCTTGTGCTTGAGTAGTTCGGCCCAGACCGAGGTCATGTCGGCCAGGGCGACGCCCGGCCCGCAGAGCTTGGCCAAGGCGTCGCGATACTGCGGGAAGAGATCCTGGTGCAGGGTCGTCCAGTCTTTGTTGCCGAGCATGGTGGCCACGAGGATGAATTCGGTTTCGGGCAGGGCCTTGCGCACGGCGTCGATCATGCCCTGGATGTTGGACTGGTACTGGGCCGCGGGAAGACCGGCCGAATCGTTCATGCCGAAGGCCAGGAGGACGAGGTCGGGCCGGGCGTCGATCAGTTTCCCGGTCTGCGTGAGCCCCCAACCCGTGCCCGTGCCGCCGACCGCGAAGTTCTTGAGCGATACGTTCGCCCCGTACACCGCCTGAAGGTTGAGCACGAGCAGGTCTTGGTACGGAGGTTGAAACGGGGCCGCGTTGGCCCAGCCCGAGGCATTGCACCCGGTCGAAATGCTGTCGCCCAGCAGGGCGATGGTGAGGGGCTGCTTCGCCGTCAGCTTCTTCAGCGTGCGCGGGAGCCGTTCGCCGGCGAACGGCGTCACGGGTCCGGCCCACGCGCCCGGCTTGTGCTCGTAGGTAACCACGGTCTGCATGTCGTGATATTCGTGTCCTCCGCCGAAGAAAATCTCGCCGTTGCCGTCGCGATGCGTCAGGCGGTACGGCTGCGAACCGGCAGCGCGGCGAAGGTCTTGCGGCGTCTTGAACACGATTCGCGAACCCGGCGGGAGCGTGAGGTCCTTCGCTCCGCGTTTCCAGACGTAATCGCGGCCTTCGGTGTAGACCGTCTCGCCAGACGAACTGCAAACCGACACGATCTTCTCCGGCTCGAACAGCAGCGACGCCCTCGGCGGCGCGCCGGCCGACTCCTTGATGAACAACACGCTCTCGCCCTTCATGGTCTCGGAAAGCCAGAACGGCTTGAGGTCGGCGGGATCGAACCGCCAGGGTTTGGCGGGCTCGCCCACCGAGGTTTCGACGATCGGCGAAACGAACAACAAGACGACGAGAATTGCGAGTCGTTTCATGGAGCTAAAGGGCGTTGCATGATTCTGGGCTGGAATGTCGAGTCCTCCGTCGGGATCGCCACAAGGAACGATCCCGGCAGTTCAAATCCCGGGAGGCACGAGGCGGCACTCAACTTAGCGGCGCCTCGCGACGGCCGTCAAGGGCGATTCGAGCCCGCGCCGAGCGCGAATCTTGGCCTCACAGCGGGCGCACCACCGACTGGCTCCGCCAGTAGTCGAACAGCGTCTGGACCGAGAGGACCCCGCCGCCCATGCCGCTCTTGTTCACGCCGCCGTAGGGAACGCCGTGAGGGAAGACGTTGTGGGCATTGATCCAACTGTTGGCCGCGACCATGGCCTCGGCGACCCGGGCCGCACGGCTCAGATCGCGCGACCACACGCTGTTGGCCAGCCCGTAGTCCGTGTCGTTCGCCATGGCGATCGCTTCGTCTTCATCGCCGAAGGAAGCCAGGTAGGCCACGGGGCCGAAGATCTCTTCGCGCGCGGCGATGTTGTCCAGCGAGCCGGCCAAGAGGGCGGGCTTGACATAGAAACCGTTCTTGCCCGGTACCTTGGCCTCGCCGCCGGCCAGCACCACCTCGGCCCCTTCGTCCTGGCCGCGCTTGAGATAGCCGAGCACGCGGGCCCGCTGCTTCGCACTCACCACGGGTCCCATCTCGGCCGCGGGATCGAACGGATAGCCGATCGTGACACGCTTGAGCCGCTGAACGCAGGCATCAACGATCGGGCCGTAGATTCGCTTGTGTACCAGCCAGCGGGTCGCGTCGCAGCAGACCTGTCCGGTGTGGAAGGTGATGGCTTGGACGAGTTTGTCGGCGGTCTGCTGCACGTCGACGTCGTCGAAGACAACCGCCGCGCCCTTGCCGCCCAGTTCGAGCTTGACCGGAACGAGGTTGCGGCCGCACGCTTCGGCGACCATGCGCCCGACCTCCGGCGAACCGGTGAACGACATCCGCTTGATCGAGGGGTGTTCGGCCAAAGCCGCCCCGGCCACCTCGCCCAATCCGGGAACCACGTTGATCACGCCGTCGGGAATGCCGACCTCCTTGGCCAGGAGCCCGAGGTAGATCGTGGAAAGCGGTGTATCTTCGGCCGGCTTGATGACCACGGTATTCCCAGCGGCCAGCGCGGGGGCGATGCCCCACCCGACCAGCAAGAACGGAAAGTTCCAAGGGAAGATGAACGCGCACGGCCCCCACGGCTGACGAACGGTCCACGCCTGGTGCCGCGGCACCGCGAGGGCGCTTCGGTGCTCGACGTGCAGGGCCATGTCGACGAAGTACCGCATCGTGTCGACGAAGTTCTGCACGTCGCCCTCCGCCTGCGCGAAGAGCTTGCCGCAATCGAGGGCCTCGATGTGGGCGATGGTCTTCTTCCGCTTCTCGACCTCGTCGGCCAGCCGATGCAGAAGCACTCCCCGCTCGTTGGGCGGGAGCTTTGCCCAATCGGTTTTGGCAAAGGCACGGGCAGCAGCCTCGACGGCGTCGTGTACGTCGTCGGATTGCATGGCATAGACCTCGGCGATCGGTTCGCCGCTTCCCGGATCGACCGTCGAGAAGCGTTCGCCGTTGGACGAGCGCACTTGCCGGCCCGCGATCACGCCGCCAAGACACTCGGGACTTAGAAACTCCGCCACCTCGGGCGGATACTCGACGCTGGTCAGGGTTGCCATCGCGCTTCTCCTCGTTCCAGGGTTACAAGAATGATTTCGCCCCACACCGAGAAATACACGAGAAACGGAACCGGCCGACTACAAAACTTGAAAACTTGGCCGAGCGTTTCCTCGCGAGGTCCCCGGCACCCCCTGGCGGCCCCGTGTTTCGAGCCAGGTTTCATGGTATCCGAATCGTTCAGCCACGCCAATTAGGGTGTAGACCGAAGGGCACAAAAGCTATCGTAGTCATGCGCGGCAGCATCGATCGAGCGGTCGGTCGTGTGTTCGGCGAGCACGATCGATGATTGGGGGTTTCCTGCGATTACGGCTGTGCGGACGAGGTGGCCCGGCAGGCTATCGGACACATGCTTCGCACACTCACAAACGCAGCATGCGCGGCCCGCGTTGAACTCTGCCGTCGCTCAATAGATATAGAGTGGCTGTGCGGCCACGGAGACGAATCCTTCTCGGCGAAGGAGTGCGCGATGAACTCGATCAGCCCCGTCGGCGCTTCCTGGAATCCGGCCACTGTCACGCGAGCCCAACCGGCCGGGAAAGCCAGCCCCGCCAGCCCGCCGTTTCCCGAGCCCCGCCCCATCAGCCCCGATCCGTGGGGCAGGCTGCTCGCGTTGCTCATCCTGTGGTTGTGGTTCGGTCCGCGCCCTGGTCCCATGCCGGGCCCGCTCCCCAACCCCATCCTGGATAACGCGAACGGGACCAGTGCCGATCGTCCCCGGCCATCGTCGCATATCGACTTCGCGGGCTGACGTCCTCGCTAGACATGGTCGACGCGCACGGCGCGGCGACGGCGTTCGGCCCGGCGGGTCTGGTCGATGATCTCGAAGGCCTTGCGCACGTCGGGAATGCCCCGCATCACCAGCATGCGATCGGTCGTGTCGTTCGAGAGGATGCGAATCGTGCCCACGCCCATCAATCGCTCCAAGACGCTCTGTTTCATCACGATGTCGTCGATGCAGATGATTTCGATCGGGCTGGTCGATTTGAGCAGAAGCCCATGCTCGTGAACGATGGTCTGCGGTGTGAGACGATAGC
>CAZFKF010000668.1:0-4070 GCA_964518805.1 uncultured Planctomycetaceae bacterium
TGAACACGCCGCAGACAACGACGAGGCTCTCGGCTTGGTCTTTACGGATTGCACCCTCGGCCACCGAATCGGCTACCGCCTTGGCCACTGCCGCCTGGGCGGGACCGAACATCTGCACCGCTTGCTTCATCCCCTGGATGGTGACCTTGGTGATCATCACCGTCGAAGGTTTGACGGCCAGATTCGGCGCGAGTACCGCCAGAAGGTTCGTGTGTCCCGCGCTCTGTCGGGCCAATGCATTCGCAAAAGCAACGCCGACCGGCCCTTCCTTGTCGCCAATCAGAAGATCGATGTGGGCAATCTCGTTGCCTTCTCCCGCTAGAGCCTCGCCAACATACATCGCCATGGGGGTCTCCTTCATGTCCGCGTTAACAAACCCTGGACGCCTGCCGAACACACGCCGACCGCACGGAGGGCCGTCTCGGGCCCAATCCGAGCCAATCGTCAGCATTCTACTGCTTTGAGCAAGGGTTCAGCGATACAACCACTCGTTTGGGTTGGTATTCTTCACGGGAAACCACCCGTAATGGCGGGTTCTTGGTGCGTGTTTGCTGTTTTTTCGTGTTCTCCGGGTGCCGCCCCCTTGCAGGTTCGATGGCGATCAGTAAGCTGTTACCCGCACACCCGCAAGGTTTCCGCAGGATGCCCAGGTTCTCGTAGGACGCTTCTGGTTATTCGGCGGGTCGAGCACTTGGGTCGCGGAAATCTCGCCGCTGGCGCGTCGGGAGGCGATCGCCTTGTAGCCAGCGGCGTTTGAGGCAACCCGTGTTGTCTCTTCGATTTCCGACACCTCGTCGGTTCCGTTTCTTGCCACAGTAAGGAGGATAGCGATGCTGGCAAAGCTGGTAATCTGCGCGTGGTCTCTGTACCTGGGAGTCGATGTCGACACAGCCAAGCAGTTGGTCGGAAACATGGACCTCAAGGGGCGCTTCACGGCCGTTCAGGATCAGGTCGTGGGGGCTTGGGGAACGCTGGAGGAGTCTGCCAACGAAGTCACCCAGGCGAGTTTTGAGGAGGGAGTCAAGATCCGTCTTGTCGCCATCGAGAGGAGCGTCGTCGCAGCCACGAACGCCAATCGGGCTGAGTACGGATTGCCGCCGCTGGAGGTCGATGAAGACCTCATGCGTTCTGCCCGCCGACACTGTGCCTGGATGACCAACAACGAATCCATGCGTCACACGAGCGATCCGGTCGCCGAGAACATTGCCATGGGCCAAGACTCGCCGGAAAGCGTGCTGCGTACGTGGATGGGATCGTCCGGACACCGCGCGAATATCCTCAACGGGGCTTTTCGCCGCATCGGCGTAGCGGCCTACCAGACGCCTCGGGGCGTCATCTTCTGGTGCCAGCAGTTCCAACACAAGTAGCCGAGCGGCATGTGCGGCAGGGTCGCAATCGTCGGGGCAAGCGTTCGTGCGGCCGCGTTTTCGACCCTCCGCGAAGGTCTTCTTCCCGTCGGAATCGACCTGTTTGCCGATTGGGACCTCGTCCGGCGAGTGACGGCGATCAGGGTCAGCGAATACCCTGATGGTTTCGCGGCCGCACTCGCCGGGCAAGATGTCGAAGGATGGTTCTATACGGGCGGGTTGGAAAACCACCCGGAACTCGTGGACCGCATGGCCGCCTTTCGCCCGCTTTGGGGAAACGCAGGAGCGACGCTTCGTGCCGTCCGGGATCCATTCCAGTGCGCGCGAGCGTGGAACGAGGTGGGGGTCGCGTGTCCGGCGTTGACCCGAAGCCCCCAGCGGATTTCCGCGGATGGCTCGTGGCTTGAAAAACCCTTGCACGGCAGCGGCGGGGCCGGAATCCGTGTGTGGCGGGAGGCGGCGCGCGACGTCGCGGGTCTCGGGAAGTATTTCCAGAAGCACGTGCCGGGCATGCCGTGTTCCGCCGTGTTTGTGGGGGCCCAGGGCCGCTGCGTGCTTCTGGGGGCAACCTGGCAGCTTGTCGGCACGGCGTGGACCGGCGCCGGGAAGTTCTGCTACGCCGGTTCGATTGGCCCGATCGAGCCGCGGGCCGAACTCGACGACCAGTGGCAGCGAATCGGCGGCGCAATCGCACAGCAATTCCAACTGGCCGGCCTGTTCGGCGTCGATGGCGTGCTCGATGGCGGCGAGCTATGGCCCATCGAAGTCAATCCCCGCTATCCCGCGTCGGTTGAGGTGCTGGAAAGGGCGCTAGGGCTCCACGCGGTCGGTATGCACGTGGATGCCTGCCGCCGAGGCCGTCTTCCGGCGGCCGTGCCTCGAACATCGACGCGCTGGTGCGGCAAGGCCGTACATTACGCCTCGGCAGACGTTCTCGTGGCGCGAGAGTTCGAGGCGTTTGCAGCGGAGGAGGCGACCTGCTGGCCGTGGCCGAATCTGGCCGACGTGCCGCATCCCGGCACGTGGATTCGCCGCACAAGACCCGTGGCCACGGTCCTGGCTGAAGCGCCGGATGAGGAATCGCTTCGTGGACTGCTGCGCGACCGCATGGAATCGCTCCAGCGCGCCCTCTACCGCTGACCCCCCCGGCAGGCGCCTTCTTCGGTCGCGGTGCGGCCGCCTGCAAAACGAAGACGGGGGACGCCAAAGCGATCCCCCGTCACGGCTTATGACTTTATTGCGCTACTTCGCGTCGTCCGGCAGAACTTTGATCTCGATATCCTTGAACGAGACCTGCATCTTCGGTCCGACGTGGAGTTGCAGGGCGATGATGCCTTCCTTGGCCCCCTTGTCGGCGTCCTTTTCGGTGTAGTCGATGGTGGTCACACCATTGAGGACCTGCGTGATCTTGGGGCCGTCGCAAGTAATGACGTAGTGATTCCAGTCGTCCCGTTTGAACGCCTTGCCGACCTTCTCCTGATCGACGTCGGCCAGGATTCCCCGGCCTCCTTCCTCGTAGAGAATTCCGGTGAAGCGGCTTTCCGCAATGTCGGCCTGATAGCCCTTAACCACGAAATCGGGGTATTGCTTGCTGCGGATCTGGACGCCCGAATTGCCGTTGCGGAGCTTGAACGTTAGCTTGAGGATGAAGTTCTTGTAGGTCTCCTTGGTGGCCAGGAAGGTGTTGTGCTTGATCGTCTTGGCCTCAGTCTCGCCCACGATCATTCCGTCCTTCACGCTCCACAATTCCGGATCGCCTGACCAACCTTCCAACGTCTTTCCGTCGAACAGCGGCTTGAACGCGTCGTCGGCAGACACCGGCGGGGTCCGAAGAGCGAGGACGAGGGCCGCACAGCAGAACCACTTCAAAGCGGGCATGGCATGGTACTCCGAGGTGTGAATTCCTAGAACCGAGACACCCCCTACGATAGCCCCTCGCAGCAGCCACGGCAAGCGGCGAAATGGCCTGATCGAGGGCCATCGGATATACTGAGCGGAACTGAACCCTCATGGACGGCCGCTGGTATGCTTCGCAACACCTTCGTTCACCTGCCTGGAATTGGTCCGAAACGGGAACAGGAGCTTTGGCGCCAAGGGATCCTCGATTGGGACCGGTTCCTGGTTGCCGCCGAAGAGGGCGCGCTCCATGCCCGGACCGCAGAGCAGGCGGTGCCGGTGATCCATCAGTCCCAGAAAGCGATCGAACGCGGCGACGCCCGATTCTTCGCAGGTCTGCTGCCTGGCAAGGAAAGCTGGCGGCTCTATCCCGAGTTCGCCCGGGAGGCCGTGTTTCTGGACATCGAGACCACGGGCCTGTCGCCTTCGTACCACGAGGTGACGGTGATCGGGGCGATGGCGCACGGCAAGCTGTCCTTGTTCATCAACGGCCTGAACCTACAGCGGTTTCCCGCGTACATCGAGCAGTTCCCGCTTCTGGTCACGTTCAATGGCAGCCAGTTCGACGTGCCGTTTCTGCGGGCCCATTTTCCCGAGGCCAAGCTGGATCAGGCGCATATCGATCTACGCTTCGTGCTCGCTTCCTTGGGCTACCGAGGCGGGCTCAAACTAGTGGAGCGAAACCTCGGCCTGAAGCGCGATGCGGCGATTCAGGGGGTCGACGGATTCGAGGCCGTGCATCTCTGGCACCGTTACCGGCGGGGCGATCGGGCGGCGTTGGACAGACTCGTCCTCTACAACTTGACG
>CAZFKF010000669.1:0-4066 GCA_964518805.1 uncultured Planctomycetaceae bacterium
AGGTACTGAAGAGGCGGCTGCGAGACCAGCGTCTTGACCCGCGCGGCAAAGGCCGATCGAGACAGGCAAACGCGCTCGGCGAGCAAACCCACGGTCCACGGCCAGTCGAGATGCGCGTGCATCAGTTGCAGCGCCGGCCCGATTTCCGCATCGGCCAGGGCCGTCAGCCAATGGCCGTTGCCGGCCGGAAGCGTCGCTGCCCACTGGCGAATGGCCTGAATAAGAATCACTTGGGCCAGATTGTCGATGAGCGCTTGCCGCCCAGGCCGATCAGAACGCGACTCGCGGATCATGAGACGCAGCGTCTCTTCGAGCCACGGCGCCGCTCTGCCCTCCTCGCCCTTGACGACGAGGAAGGGGGGAAGCGAGGCAAACAGCGCGCTGACCGGATGCTTGCCCGGTTGCGAAACGCCGCATACGAGTCTTGCGGAGAAGCGCCTTTCCGCAGCCCCGTTGCCGCCGCGTGCGTGCGTCGGAGCGCAGCGTAGAGCTTCTTCCAACGACGCCGCGGGACTGGCGGCGCCGTCGCCAAGCCGAAATTCCCGGCCCGGCAACATGACCAGCAGGTCTCCGGCAGTCAGGCCGACAGCGCCTCCGTCGGCGTCCAATTCCAGACGACAATGGCCTTCCAGGACGCAGACGAATGCCGCCAACCGGCCGTTTTCGAGCAGGCGCCAAGGGCAAACGAAGTCCAGCGGCCCGGCCAACCAGTCGCGGAGGGGGGCGCTCTGAAGCACGTCGCTGAGAACGTCGAATGATTCGGTCACACCGGTTCACCCGCCCAATAAATGAGGTTAAGCTTCGCCCTGGACATTCCGGCCATGGGCGACATCTCTTGACTCCGTCCGTTCAGTTCTCTAGGACGAAAGCGTCCAAGAGATGTCACGTTGCGATTCCGATCATTGCGGCCACCGGAGACCCACACCCTTCGTGGTGCAACACCCGGTCGTCGTGGGCGATTGAAGACCGAAAAGACACTCATCGAGGAGATTATCTCATGCCGCATCTTCGAGTTGCGCTGATTGGCTCGGTCTGCCTGGTGGCACTGGGTTTGGCTTCCAGGGGCGTAGCCAAGGACTGGCCGCAGTGGTGCGGCTCGGACGGCAAGAATATGGTCTCCGACGAAACTGGTCTCCCTGCCACATTCGAGCCGGGAGTCAAGCGAAGCAAGGAACGGACCGTCGATCCGGCCACGGCGCGGGGGGTGAAGTGGGGTGTCAAGATCTGCGACGCCCTCTATTCGTCCCCTGCGGTGGTTGGGGACCGAGTGTTCGTCGGAGGCGTGGAATCGCGGGAGGGGGTGTTCGTCTGCCTCGACGCGTCTACGGGAAGACAATTGTGGCGATGGAAAGCCCCGCCGCGAGACTTTCCCGCGGCCGTCAACGGCTTTCAACTCGGCATTCACGGAATTCCAGCCATGATGGGCGTCTGCTCGTCGGCAGCCGTCCAAGGGAATCGCCTCTGGTTCGTCACCAACCGCTTTGACGTCGTCTGCCTCGACGCCGCCGGACACACATCCGGGCCCGACGCCGGCAAGGCCCGCGAAATCTGGCGAATGGATATGTACGACAAGCTGGGGGTATTTCCCTGCGACGCTGCCAACGGCTCGCCGGTCCTCGACGGCGATCTCCTCTATGTCGAGACCTCCAACGGCGTGGACCGCAACTCGTTCCAAGATCCCTCCCGAGAGAAGAACCGCAAGGTGCCCGCTCCCAACGCCCCGAATCTGATCGTCCTCGACACGCGGACCGGCCGACTGGTCGCCACGGATGACACGCGAATCTCCGAGGACCTTCTGCACGGCCAGTGGTCTGCTCCCTCGCTGGGCACGGTGAATGGGCGGAAGCTGGTGTTCTATGGCGGCGGCGATGGCGTGTGCTACGCATTCGAGGCGCTCGCGGCCGTTCCCCAGACGCCGGTCCGGCTGAAGACCGTTTGGCACTACGACTGCATCCCGCCCGAGTACAAGGGGAATGACGGCCTGGATCCCGTGACCCGTTACTGCCTCGGCGACAAACGGGTCCGAGGCAGTTGGAACAAGCACGACGGCAAGTTTGTGGGCAAGAGCGAGATCATCGGCACGCCGGTCTTCGTCAACAATCGGGTCTACGTGGCCATTGGCCGCGACCCGGAGCATGGGCGAGGACGCGGCGCAATGCACTGTATCGACGCGACCCAAACCGGCGATATCACCACGAGCGGGAAGATCTGGACGTACCAAGGACTCGACCGAACCCTCTGCACGGCATCGGTCTGCGGTGGCCTGGTCTACATCTCCGACGTGGGCGGCCGATTGCATTGCCTCGACGCGGACACGGGCCACTGCTACTGGGTCCACGACACCCACTGCGAGATCTGGGGCTCGACGCTGGTGGCCGACGGCAAGGTCTACATGCCCACCTCGAAGGGCCTTTGGGTACTCGCCACGGGCAGGGAGTTGAAGGTGCTGGGCCGCGTCAACGTCGGGGCCAAGATCCTCGCTTCGCCAGTCGTCGCCAACGGCACGCTGTACGTGGCCTCCACCGGTGGCTGGCTCTGGGCCGTGGGCAGGCCGTGACACGCTGCTGACGGCGGCGATTGCGACTCGACGGTCTTCAACGAACCTCCGGGCGCCGAAAAACCACCCAACACCCCCCCACTTATCGTGGGGTGTGTTTCGTTGGCTTTGTCTCCACCCGATGGACTTCCACGGGGGGCTAAGTATACTGCATGCTCCGCATCGTGGCGGCAGTGGCGACGGGGAAAGTGGGGCGTTGCCCGGGGCGTCTGACCGTGGTGGAACGAGCACTCTGAGATCATCGCAGCAGGAGGGAATGTATGGCTTCCAATCTTCCGGACTATCTGGCGGCGGCGAAACCGGTGCCGAAGGACAATCGGGTCCCCTGGTACATGAGCATCGCCCAGACCTATGCCGGCGTGATGCTCTGGTTCGTGTTCTGGCAGGACATGGCGAAGGCGGCTGGCCATCCCGGGGGCACCTTGGCGGCCGGGCTCGGCGTGGCTTTGCTGGGAATCCTCATCGGTGCGCTCATCTGCCACGTCTTCTTCTACATCGTGCCGGGCCTGCTGGGCATGCGGACCGGGCTTCCGCTGTATGTGGTGGGCACGTCGACCTACGGGGCGACCGGCGGGCGGATCATGCCGGGGTTGGTGATGGGCCTGCTCCAGTTCGGATGGCTCGGCGTGAACGCCTACGGCGTGGCCACCTTGCTGTGCAAGTGCTTCAGCATCGACATTCCAGACGGGGTCGTCTACCCGATCGTCAATCCGATCCATGCCGCGATCGTCATCGTCTTCGCGGCGGGTGCCGCGTTCATGGGCCTGAAGGGCATTCAGTACGTGGCCCGGGTCGCCACGTTCTTCCCGCTCATTCCGTTGACGGTGCTGGTGGTGCTGACGGCGACGACCTTCAGCGGTGTGGCGAAATTCAGCCCCAGCCAGATCGCCGTTCCCGGCGCCGTGGGCGAGCCGCTCAGCGCGGTCCAGATCGTGATTCTGTTGAGCACGGTGATCGTCGGGTTCTTCGCCACGGCCGGGGCTGCGGGGGCCGACATCTCGATGAGCACGAAGGGCGCGAAGGACGTCCACCTCGGCGGACTGGTGGGCATCGTGCTCTCGACCGTGGTGGCCGGCGGCTTGGCGGTCGTGATCGTGGCCGGCGCCTATGGGGCGAATCTCGTTCCTGCCGATTTGAAAGGCAACGTCAACCCGTTGGATCTCATGAAGGGCGGCCTGCTGGATTCCAAGCTGGCCAATCTTTTCATGATCCTCTTGGCCATCTCGTCGTTCCCCGGGGCATGCTTCTCGTCGTTCATCGCCGCCACCAGTTTCAAGACCGTGATGCCGCAGATCAATCCGTGGCTCTCGGTGGGGATCGGCACGCTGGTGTCGATCGCCCTGGCGGTCACGGGCCTGACCGGCAAGGTGGTCGAGGTGTTCGTGGTCATCGGCGCGTCGTTCGGGCCGGTGTGCGGTGCGATGATGGCCGACTACTTCATGTCGGGACGGAAGTGGGCTGGACCGCGAGCAGGGTTCAATCCGGCCGGATGGATCTCGTGGCTCGTGG
>CAZFKF010000670.1:0-4054 GCA_964518805.1 uncultured Planctomycetaceae bacterium
CCCTGTCTTCCTCGGCGTGGATCTTGACGCCCAACTTCTCCATGTCGACGCCGCGCTTCTGTGCCCTATTGAACACCGCCGATTCCAGCGCCTCGGCCCCCATCACCGAGCAGTGAATCTTCTGCTGCGGAAGCCCTTCCAGGTACTTGACGATGTCTTCGTTGGTGATCTTGAGCGCTTGGATCGGCGTGTATCGCCCCTGCTCGATCAGGGCGCACAAGGCCTCCGAGGCCGCAATCGCGGAGGTACACCCGAACGTGAGATAACGAGCTTCGGTGATGACGTCCTGCGTAGGGTCGGTCGGGTGACGATCCACACGGAAAGTAAATCTCAGAGCGTCGCCGCAGACGATCGAGCCATGCTCCCCAAATCCATCGGGGCAATCTACCTCTCCAAGGTGGGTCCCTGGTTTGCCATGAACAGCATCCATGAAGAGCTGTTTCGTCTTGTTGCTATACTCCCAAGCCATCAGGAACGCTCCGGCGTGAACGACATTAGGACTTCACTTCCAAAGAACATGCACCATTCTACGCTTGCCTCAAAGGAAAACGAGGCAAACGCGTATTATCCTCCCCGCCTGGCGAGGTGTAAACCCTCGACCGCACTCGGTTTGCTGCGAGCCAAAGTGTTGCGCAGGAACCGGTTCGCGGGCTACAGAGGTTGACCGGGGGCCTGTCGCCAGCTTCACGTCTCGTCCTGGATGGATGCTAGCAAGCGGTCAATGGCATCCAGCAGGCCCTCGGCATCGAAGGGCTTGCTGATGTAGTCGTCCATGCCGGCCTCCAGGCAGCGTTCGCGGTCGCCTTTGGTCGCGTTGGCGGTCAGCGCAAGCACTGGAACATGTCCGACGATCTGACCGGCGCGCTCCAGTTCCCTGATCCGACGCGTGGCGTCGTATCCGTCCATGTGGGGCATTTGGCAATCCATGAGCACCAGGTCGAACGCGCCGTCTTGAACCGCCTGGACGGCTTGAAGTCCGTTCTCAACCATCGAGCACTGGATGTCCCTGTCGCTCAGCACCTCTTGGACGACCATCTGGTTGATCTGGTTATCCTCGGCCAGCAACACGCGCCGCCTCTTTGGTGAGTTCAAGCCGGCTCGTCGGGAGACGCCACGGTCTCCGGGCGTCCGAGGTTCCATGGTCGCGTCACTCGGGATTTCCTGCGTAGAGGACGGGTCGTTCTCCTTGGCGGGGAATTGTTCATCCTCGATCTTGAGCGGGATCTCGAACCAAAATGTGGAACCCGCACCGGGCTGGCTCTCGACGCCCATCGCTCCGCCCATTAGCGCCACCAGACTCTTGCTGATCGCCAGGCCCAATCCCGTTCCGCCGTACTTTCGGGTCGTGGAGGAATCGGCCTGGCAGAAGGACTGGAAGAGCCGATCGATGCGGTCGGGCGGAATGCCGATGCCCGTATCGCGAACCTCAAAGCGGAACATCGAGCGTTCTTCGCGATCCAGTCGCTCGACGTTCACCGTCACTTCGCCGGCCTCGGTGAACTTGACGGCATTGCCCACGAGATTGACGAGGATCTGCCGCAGTCGGACGCTGTCGGCCTGCACGCGGCACCGCGTCTGCGGAGCGAGCCGGGTCGAAAGGCGAAGCCCCTTCTGGCCCGCCGAATAGGCCATCGCATCGATCGTTTCTCGGATCAAGGGCTCCAGGTCGAAACCGTGTTCCTCCAGCTCCACTTTTCCTGCCTCGATCTTGGAGAAATCGAGCACCTTGTTGATGAGGTCTAGGAGCGTCTTGCCGCTGGAGTAGCACGCATCGACAAAACGCCGTTGGCGCTCGTCGAGGCTCGTGTCTCGCAGGAGTTCTGCCGTTCCGATCACGCCGTTGAGGGGCGTGCGCAACTCGTGGCTCATGGTGGCCAGGAACTGGCTCTTGGCCTGGCTGGCGGCCGTGGCGGCGGCGGTGGCCTCCTCCAATTCGCGGTTGGCCTGCTCCAACCTTCGGGCGTAGTCCTGCAGTTCCTGGGCGGCTTGTTTGCGCGCCGTGACGTCGACTTTGATGGCCACGAAATGAGTGGCGCGGCCGTTGGCGTCCAAAACGGGGGCGATCGTGGCAGCCTCCCAGAACATCTCCCCGTTCTTCTTCCGGTTGCACAGTTCGCCGCGCCACACTTCTCCGCGGAGCAGCGCCTGCCACACCTCGGCATAGAACTCGCTGGGGTGCATCCCGGACTTCAGAATCCGCGGATTCTTGCCGATCGCTTCCTCGGATGTGTATCCCGTGGTCGACACGAAGCCCGGGTTGACGTAGGTGATCGATCCGTCGAGGTCGGTGATCACGATCGAGGCCGGACTCTGTTCGACGGCACGCGAAAGCGTACGCAGGCGAGTGACCGCCTCCTCGGCGTTGGCCTTGGCCGCGCGGAGCTCGTCGTTTTGGCGATTCCGGTCGGAAACGTCGCGAAGGATCGCCACCCCGATTTGCCTGCCCGACTGCCGGCTGACGGTCAACGACACCTCCATGGGAAACCGCTCGCAGCGGTTGCGCAGCCCGGTCACCTCCAGCGTTCGATGCAGCACGACGGTGGGCTCGCCGGAACTGGCGTGTCTCTCCAAGTACCGACGCAGCGTCTCCTGAGGCATTCCCGGGGTGAGCATTTCGACCGGTTTTCCAATCAGATCTTTGGCGTCGCATCCGAGGATCTTCTCGGCGGCAGCACTGAACAAGCGGATCGTGCCGTTCTCGTCGACAGCCACGATTCCTTCGGCGCTGGCGTTGAGCACGCTGTTGAGCCATTTGTTACGGTCTCGCACAGCCTCCGTGGCGACGGCCAGCGAGCGCTCGACACGTCCCAAGTAGATCCAGAACACCCCGCCCATCAGGGCGCCGAACAGGAGCACGGCGCCCACGGCGGCCAACAAGGCGCGGTTCAGGGCGTGGGCCTCTGCGGTCACATCAACGAGGGTGACCATGTCGCCCACGTCGCGCCCGGCCGCGTCGAGGCACGGACGAAAGCCCCCATAGTACTGCCGCCCGCCCGAAGTGAGTTCGAAGAGCTTCCCTGCGTGTTCCGAATGCGGAATGCGGAGAAACGCGCAGGCTTCTTGCGGGATTTCTTTGTGCGTGGAGTCGACGAGTACGCTGTCGTCGAACCGATCCCATTCCGGAATCCGGCCTGCGGCCCGCATCCCGTCTTCCCATTTCGTCCGATCGAGGTGGATCTTGTCGAGCTTGAGGAGCAGTTCGACACCGGCGAGTCTCCTGACCTGTGACGCAATGTGCTCGATTTCCTCCCCGAGTTCGATGTACCCGATGAGGCGCCCCTTGACCTTCCACGGATACACGACGCGGAGCGTGAAGGTGCCCAAGACTCCCATTTCGACCCCGTGGGCCACCTCTTCCGTTCTGGCCGCCGCGTCCATGGTCAGCCGCTGGATTACATCGCCGAATCGATCCGGCGCGGGGACCCGCAGAAAGCAGACCCGCGACGGATCGTGGAAGTAGAAGTGGGTCACGCGCTGCTTCGAGCGCAACTCCTCGAAGAGCGGTCCGGCTGTCTGCAACAGCCGGGACCGGTCTCGGGCCAGGAATGCCTCGCGGAGGCGGCTGTCACCCTCCAGCAACTGGATGAAGCCCGTCATCGACCGGGCATCGTTTTCGAACGAATAGTCGAAGGCCTTGGACACCAATTCGAGGCGCTCGCGGATGGTGCTTCGAAATCGGTACGACCCGTACCACGAGAAACTCGCTGCCACCGCAACGACAAGAACGAAGATCCCGACCACAAGGCGTACGAAGACGCGCTGCCGGACTTGAGAGTGCTTCATAACGGCTTTCCAAGATGCATCTTTAGAGTCTAGTTTGCCCGCAGGGGGTGTGCTGAACGCATTGGGGGCATCGCGGCGCCTGAAGCGTGATCGACGCGCCTCTTGGCCCACCTCGCCACTACATTCGGTTCCAGGCTCCGGCGCGACACGACAGTCCGATTGCGAACGTGCCGTCTTCGCTTGCGAAGAGCCCTCCTGTCGGGGACCCCTGCGTCGGACGCTCGGGGATGCCGATGCAATCGCGTGCAGGCGACGCGAAAAAGGTGGCGCG
>CAZFKF010000671.1:0-4050 GCA_964518805.1 uncultured Planctomycetaceae bacterium
TGTGGCGTTTCGGAAAATGATTGCCCATTGGAAGGCTGAAAAGGGTAGAGTAATGGCCTCCTCCTAGTAAGGAGGAAGTCATGAGTGAAGAGTTGAGTGTCCATTGGGAGAGGTTGGAAGAGGAGGTCGCGGGGGAAGGCTCGCTGGAGTGGAGCGAGCGGAGCGAGCGGAACGGAAGCGAGCCTTCCCCCGCGACGCGGCCGCCGCAGGGGGGGCCTCCGGCTGCGGGCGATCGGGAAGGGATGCCGCCGCCGGATCAGGGTAAGCCAGGAGTTGATCCTGCGTCTTCCGGCGGCACGCTGGAACCGCCCGTGACTCTCCCGGAGGCTTCCGAGTTATCCGGCGAGGAGTGGGAGACCCCGTGGCAATTCCAGCCGGAGACAGCCGAGGAGTTGGATGGCGCGGTGGCCGATGCGGATGGGGATGTCGAAGCGGTGCCCCTGCCGCCGAACCTCACGGCCCGTCGCCGTGGCATGCTCTCCAAGCCGCAGACGCCGCAGATGCCCCTGTCGCCCCCGCAGAAGCTCTTGCTGCTGGATACCTGGCAGCGAAGCGGGTTGCCTGCCCGCGACTTTGCCGCGCTGGTCCATGTCTCGCACCATACGCTTTATGCTTGGAAGAAGCGGTTTGAAGAGTTGGGGCCGGCTGGCCTGATGGATCAGCCGAAGGGCAGCAAGGCGGGCAGTCGGTTGCCCGAGTTGACCAAGCGCACGATCCTGATGCTCAAGACGGCGCATCCCGAATGGGGTTGCCAGCGGATCAGCGATATGCTCCTCCGAGGCCCGGCGCTTCCGGCCAGCCCGGCGGCGATTGCCCGGGTGCTCCATGAGGCGGGCTACGAGATGGAGGAGCGGGCCACGCATCCCCATCCGCCTCAGGTTCGGTCCTTTGAGCGGGCCAAGCCGAATCAACTCTGGCAGACCGACCTGTTCACCTTCGTGTTGAAACGCCAGAACCGCCGCGTGTACCTGGTTGCCTTCATGGATGACCACAGCCGGTTTATCACCGGCTACGGATTGCATGCCAGCCAATCGGCGGCGCTGGTGTTGGAGGTGGTGCGAGCGGCCATCGCGGCCTACGGCGTGCCGGAAGAGATCCTCACCGACAATGGCTCGCAGTACGTGACCTGGCGTGGCAAGAGTCAGTTCACCCGCGAGTTGGAAAAGCTTGGGATCAAGCAGATCGTCGCCCGGCCGCGTCGCCCTCAGACGCTGGGCAAGATCGAACGGTTCTGGGGCAGCCTGTGGCGGGAATGTGTGGAGACGGCGGTCTTTCTGGATCTGGCGGACGCCCGTCAGCGGATCGGCCTGTGGATCGACCACTACAACCTTCAACGCCCGCATCAGGGCATTGAAGGCATGGTGCCCGCCGACCGGTTCTTCTATGCGGCGCCGGAAGTTCTCAAGACGCTCAAGCAGCGGGTGGCGGAAAACGCTCGCGAACTGGCCAAGCATGGCGTTCCCAAGAAACCCTTCTATCTCACCGGGCAGGTCGAGGGCAAGCCGTTCAGCGTCCACCGGGAAGGCGACCGGGTGATTCTGCAACGGGAAGGCGAAGTGCGTGAGGAGATCGACCTGAAGCGGCCACGCCAGGATCGCACGGAAGCGATACCACCCAGCAAGCCCCAGGAGGAATTGCCGCCGTCGATCTGTCCTGACGGTTCGCCGTTGAGTCTCTGGCAGCATCAATCCCGAGAATACGCCCCCGGAACCTCTCCCCTGGATACGTTTCCACCGGTGGCCCCATCCGCCCCGCCCCGGCGTGAAACCTCGGAGGAGGAAGGAGGTGCCCAATGACCACATCCTCCACTTCCGCCCAAGCCAACGGGAAACGGGCGATGGGCCAGAAGGCGCCCTCGCGGCGCGATCCGCACCGACTGGAGGGCGGCAGCAACGAGGCCAACCGCATCGCCGTGGCGATCTTGGAGGTCTTGGCCGGGGCGCGTTCGCCGGCCGAGGCTGCCGATGCTTTGAAGGTCTCTTTGCCTCGTTACTACTTCTTGGAGACACGCGCCCTGGGAGGCATGGTGGCGGCCTGCGAGCCCAAACCTCAGGGAAAGCAGCCCTCGCCCCAGACACGCATCGCGGCCTTGGAGAGGGAACTCCAGCAAGCGCGCCGCGAGTGCGCCCGGCAACAGGCCCTGGTCCGTGTGGCCCAGCGCAGCGTAGGGCTCTCGGCTCCGGAAACGCCCAAAGGCAAGTCGGCCTCCCAGCAGGATCGCCGGGGGCGGAAGAAACGGCGTCCTGCGGTCCGGGCCCTCAAGGCCGCTGACACGCTGAGAAGTCGTCTTGCCTCGGCCAGTGCCTCCGAGGTAGAACCAAGCGTTTCCGGCGACCCGACCGTCGCTCCGGGAAAGGTCAACTGCATGGAGGCGCCTGTCGCGGCCTCCTGCTGAGCCGTCGAGAAGGAGCCTCGGCAGGTCACCAGAATGTTCCAGGAGGGTCGAAGAGGATGGCAGGACGCAAACCGATTGGTCCCCCGCTGGTCCATCGTCTGGACGGATCTGAGCGCGCGAAGGATCGCATGGAAGCGATCCTTCAGACGGTGGCCGGCACGCTCACGATCCGCGAGGCCTGCGATCGCCTGGGGATCGATGAAGCGAGGTTTTTCCAGTTGCGGACGGAGGCGCTCCAGGCGGGGCTTTCCCGCCTGGAGCCCCGACCGCTGGGAAGACCGTGCCAGCAGCTATCGCCAGAACAGCAACGGATTGCCGAACTGGAGGAGCAACTCCGAGAGAAGGAGCGGCAGCAGCGGGCCATGGAGACGAAGCTCCAGATCGCACTGGTCATGCCGCAGTTGGTCAAGGACCCAGGAAAAAAAACGATTCCAGCGGAATCTCGCGGAAAGCAACTTGCGAGACGGCGCCGGCAGCGGGAGAAGCGACCGAAGTCGTCGAGGTGATCGACGTGGAGCGGGCTGAGGAACGAGAGAAGTTGCCGGACGTCGAGGCCTTCGCTGCTCGTTCTCGGCAGGCAGCCGCCGTAGGACGTCAACGCCCCCGTCGCGAACAAGAACAGCAAGCCCAACAACAGGCGGCGGCCTTCGTTGCTACCGTGGAAGCAGAAGGTGGTTCCTGTCGCCAAGCCGCGCGGCGGCTGTGCATGCCTCCCCGAACTCTTTCCCAATGGTGTTGTCGCCAGCGGCAGTCGGAGGCGGCCTGCCTTCCTCGGGGCCGTCCCTGCAAACAGTCACCCTTTCAGAGACGCCTGGCAGTCGTCGAGTTCCTGCGTGACACAGGACCAGGCATCGGGCTTCCCACGTTGCGAGTCGCCTTCCCGGATGTGCCGCCCTGCGAACTCACCGATCTGCGGTTGGATTATTGGAGTGCCTACCGAGACCACAACCGAGTGATGCTCGAACAACTGATCTGGAACTCTCCCGGCCGCGTCTGGGCCATGGATCACGCCCATCCGCCGCAGCCGATCGACGGGATCTACCCGGCCATGCTTGCCGTGCGCGACATGGCCAGCGGCATGACGCTGGACTGGTTCCCCGTCCCCGACGAAACGGCCATCACCACGCGCGATGCGCTGATGGCCCTGTTCCTGGAATTTGGAGCGCCGCTGGTTCTCAAGAGTGATAACGGCTCCGCGTTCAAGGCGGATGTCCTGGATCTCCTGGCCGACTGGCAGGTCATTCCGCTGCCATCCCCGCCGCAAACGCCCCGCTACAACGGCAGTTGCGAAGCCGGCATCGGCGGCCTGAAAACCCGCACTCGGCATCAAGCCGCCCTGGCCGGACACCCGGGACTCTGGACCTCCGAAGACATCGAGGCCGCGCGGCGTCAGGGCAACGAATTCCACTATCCCAACGGTCACCGGCAGTCCACCGCGCTGGACCTCTGGCAATCTCGCACGCCCATCGACCGGGCCGAACGAGAACGCATCTACTTGACCGTCGAACAAATCCGCAGTCAAATGGATCACACCATGGATCCGCTCTCGCGAAGATCGTTAACGGCCGCCGACAAGGCGGCGATTCACCGTCGTGTAGTCCGCCGAGCTCTCGTCGAACTCGGCATTTTATCCGTCACCCGGAGGCTCATTACTC
>CAZFKF010000672.1:0-4037 GCA_964518805.1 uncultured Planctomycetaceae bacterium
GGCTTGCATCCACGACACCGCCGATGGATGCCACGCCTGCATGCGGGGCCGGATTGCCTCGCTGGGGAGGAGCGTCGGCATCGGCCGAGGAGACTCGGCCAACTTTCAAAGCCGACAGTCGGCGGTGGAAAGCGTCTGAAGGGAACGGGTTGGGGGAACGACGAAGCACGCAGGGGCCAATGAACGCTCTCTGTGATCTTTTCCGGACGGCCCCTCATCCTTCCGCGATCAGGCAATGCAGCAAAGGTGATCGATACTCCATGTCGCAGGTAATCAGTTCGCGAAAGCTTAGTTCCAGTGCGTTTGACTTCATTGATGAGCCTCGCCTATTCGACCTTCTGAGGCAGAAGAGCGAGCCGGGGAGGATCCGCGACGTAATCGCCAAGAGCCTTTCCAAACAGGCCCTGTCGCTCGAGGAGACCGCGGTCTTGTTGTCGGCAGAAGAGCCGGGTTTGATCGACGAGATCTACGACGCAGCACGACAGCTCAAACGCGATGTCTACGGAAATCGCATCGTGTTGTTTGCCCCGCTCTATGTGGGCAACGAATGCACCAACGACTGCCAGTACTGCGCCTTCCGGCGATCGAACCGGGAGGAAGTCCGCCGTACGCTGAGCGAAGAGGAACTCCGCAGGCAAGTCGAAGCCCTGCTCGGCCGCGGACACAAGCGGCTGATTCTCGTCTTCGGCGAACACCCAGACTATGACGCCGATTTCATCGCCCGTTGCGTGCGCCAGGTCTACGCCGTGCAGCTCGGCCACGGCAATATCCGCCGCGTGAACATCAACGCCGCGCCCATGGACCACGAGGGCTTCGCCACGATCAAAGCGGCGGGGATCGGCACGTACCAGATCTTCCAAGAGACGTATCATCACGAGACGTTCGCCGCAGTCCATCCCAAGAACACCCGCAAGGGCGATTACCTATGGCGGCTCGACGCCCTCTCGCGGGCCTTCGAGGTGGGCCAGGACGACATGGGCATCGGGGCCCTCTTCGGCCTTTTCGACTGGCGATTTGAAGTCCTCGGCCTGGTGAGCCATGCCCTGCACTTGCAGAAACACTATGGAGTGGGCCCGCACACCATCAGCTTCCCCCGCCTGCGGCCGGCGTCGGGTGTGGCGATCGAGGACACCTACCGCGTCGACGACGATGATTTCAAGCGGTTGGTGGCGATCCTCCGTTTGGCCGTTCCGTACACGGGCCTGATCCTCACCGCCCGGGAGCCCGCCGAGGTGCGCCGCGAGGTCTTGGCCTTCGGCGTCTCACAGATTGATGCCGGCAGCCGCATCGAGTTGGGGGGCTACACCGAGGCCGGCGACGCCCAGTGCCTGGAACGCGAGCAGTTCCAATTGGGCGACATCCGCCCGCTGGACGAGGTGATGCGCGAACTGGCGCTCGAAGGCTATATTCCCAGCTTCTGCACCGCCTGCTACCGCCTGGGCCGTACCGGCGAGCACTTTATGGAGTACGCCATCCCCGGCTTCATCCAGAACATGTGCACTCCCAACGCCCTCACGACACTCATGGAGTATGTCGTGGATTACGCATCAAAGGAAACGCACGAGGCATGCCTGCGCCTGATCGACCAGGAGGTTGGCAAGCTTCCCGAAGGGCCGCACAAACAGGAACTGGTCAATCGCCTTCGGCGGATCAAGGAGACGGACGAGCGGGATCTGTATTTCTGACGCGATGCTGTCGGAACGAGTGCTCGCGCTTGCCGCGAGTCTGTAGGGTGGGACCAGCGAAGCGCGGCCCACCAGCGATGATGTGTCCCTTTTCTGGTGGGCCTGCGCTTCGCTGGTCCCACCCTACCAACGGATTCGGGTATTGGCCGATGTCCGCCTACCGTCAAGAACAGGATCTCCTCGGCAATCGAGAAGTACCGGCCGATGCCCTGTGGGGCGTTCACACGCTCCGGGCCGTTGAGAACTTCCCGCTTGCCGGACGGCCGGCGCATCGCGGATTGATCCATGCGTACGGGGCCGTGAAGCTCGCGGCAGCGCGGACCAATCACGAGTTGGGCCGTTGGGAGCCGTCCGTCATCGAGGCCATCGAGTCGGCCTGCCAGGAAATGATGGATGGAAAGCTCGACCAGCATATTGTCGTCGACGCACTCCAGGGCGGGGCGGGCACGTCGACCAATATGAACGTCAACGAGGTGCTGGCCAACCGGGCCCTGCAAATCCTCGGACGGCCGTTGGGCGACTATGCGACCCTCAGTCCGCTGGACGACATCAATCGACACCAGTCGACCAACGACACGTACCCCACCGCCCTGCGCGTTGCGGCGATCCGATGCCTGCGACAGTTGGAGGCGAAACTCGTCGCCCTCGTCGAGACCTTCCAGGAAAAGGAGAGGCAGTTCGCCCACGTTGTCAAGGTCGGACGCACGGAACTTCAAGACGCCGTGCTCATCACCTTGGGCCGCGAAATGGGGGCCTACGCCGAGGCATTTTCCCGCGATCGTTGGCGGGTCTATAAGTGCGAAGAGCGGCTCCGCGTCGTGAACCTGGGCGGCACGGCCATCGGCACTGGGCTGGGCGCCCCACGACAGTACATCTTCCGCGTCGTCGAACACCTGCGGAACATCACCGGCCTGGGGCTTGCCCGGGCCGAGAACCTCGTCGAAGCCACGCAGAACGCCGACGCCTTGGTTGAGGTCAGCGGCATTCTGCGCACGGTGGCCTCGAACCTCTTGAAAGTGGCCAACGACCTGCGATGGCTCAGTTCCGGGCCCGACGCCGGGTTGGGCGAGATTCGCCTCCCGGAGCTTCAGGCCGGTTCGTCGATCATGCCGGGCAAGGTGAATCCGGTGATTCCCGAGGCCGTGTGTCAGGCGGCGATCGCGGTGATGGGCCACGACCAGATCGTGGTGCAGGCCGCCAGTGCCGGCAATCTGGAGTTGAGCCAGTTCCTGCCGCTGGTGGCCGACAGCCTCCTGACGATGCTCGACCTGCTGGCCGCCGCCTGCGACATCTTCGCCCGGCTCTGTATCCGCGGCATCGTGGCCCACGAAGTGCAATGCCGCTGGCACGTCGAAGGCACGACCGCCGCGGCGACCGCCCTGGTGGACGAACTGGGCTACACGCGGGCCTCGAAGCTTTCTCACGACGCCCTGGCCCAAGGCCGCACGCTCCGCGAGGTGGCCATCGAGCAGGGGCTCCTGACAGCTGAGCGGTTCGACGCGCTCGTAGCGCCGGAGAAGGTGACGCGGCTGGGGTCGGAGAAGTAGGGACGGCAAGTTGCAGAGATCAAATGGCAAATTCCAGATTTCAGACGAAACCATTCGATTTGCGGCGTCCCCAATTTGCAGCTTGATATCTGCAATTTACAATGCGCAGTGCCTTCTTGAGCGGAGAAAGGTGTTCCATCTCCGCATTGCGCCTTCGCAGGAGTTGCTTCGATGAGACTTTCGTGTGATCCGGCATGTGTGTGGTTCGTGTTCTGTGGTCTGTTTGTGCTGGCGACTGCGATTCAAGCCCAAGGGGCCGATCCACGCCAAGGGTTGGAAAAACGGGAGTTCCGCAACGCAAACGGCGAATCGATTCCCTATCGGTTGTTCACGCCGAAGCACTACGACCCCGGAAAGAAGTATCCCCTGATACTCTTCTTGCACGGGGCCGGAGAACGCGGCACGGACAACGAGGCCCAACTTGCCAATGCCGAGGTGCTCGCGTTGGTGAGCGACCAAGCCGCCGCGCGGCAGCCGTGCTTCCTGGTCGCCCCGCAATGTCCGGCTGGGACGAAATGGGTCGAGGTACCCTGGGACAGCAAGCGGCCCCACCACACCCCGGCTCAGCCAAGCGTGCCGATGCGACTGACGCTCGAACTGCTGGACTCGCTGGAGAGGGAGTTCTCGATCGATCCGGCGCGGCGTTACGTGACCGGGCTGTCGATGGGGGGATACGGCTCGTTCGACGCCTGCCTGCGCCGGCCGGGCTACTTCGCCGCCGCCATGCCAATCTGCGGCGGGGCCGACGATTCGCGGGCCAAGGACATGGTGGGCACCAGCTTCTGGATCTTCCACGGCGGCAACG
>CAZFKF010000673.1:0-4036 GCA_964518805.1 uncultured Planctomycetaceae bacterium
CTACCTGGTCATCGTCCCGCGTTCCGAGCCGATCGAAACAATCGTCCTCCGGCCCAGCGCCGAGCGCGCCGCCCAGCCTCGCATCACGGCCATCACCTTCCAGACCGATGCGGCTTCGGAGAACCTGGAGGCACTGCCCGACGTTACGCTCGGCGACAAGGAACAAGCATGGATCCAGTCGCACGCGATCACGGCGGGCTCTCCCGACATGAAGCAGATCACCGAAGAGATCCGGCAGGCGAACAAGCTGCCGTAGCACACCCTTCCCTGAGGATTGGCCGAACAGTAAGTTCCGCAACTCGTGTGGTGTGCTCTACGATGCAGAGCATCGGGTGAGCATGGAAAGTGCCGCGGCGCTTTCCATGCCGACCCGCGGCTGTGCAGCGTGACGGCATGCCACACAACTCTATGCCACACCATCCGAGAAAGGCGGAGTCATTCTCCGGTCGGTTCTCAGGAATGAGGCGACGACTCTTGAAACGGCCGAGGATCACCCGGCGCCGATTCCTCCAAGCGACTGCCGCGGCGACAGGGCTCGGGGTCGCGACCGGGCTCTACGCCTGGCAATGGGAGCCCCACTGGCTGGACCTGGTGGAGCGCCCCTTGCCCGTGGCCCATCTGCCGGATTCGCTCGTGGGCAGGCGGCTGGTGCAGGTGAGCGACATGCACATCGGCCCCCGAGTCGACGATGGCTACTTGATCGGGGCGTTCGATCGCGTCAAAGCACTGTCGCCAGAGATCGTTGTCTACACCGGCGATTTCATCACCGATGAGGCCCGCATCTACGAGCACGTCCGCGCAATGTCAGTCCATTTGCCTCTGGGGCGCCAGGCCACCTTGGGCGTGCTGGGCAATCACGACTTCGGCCCCCGGTGGTCCCAAGCCGAGGTGGCGGACCGGATCGTCGAACTCGTATCCGCCGCAGGAGTGCGCATCCTGCGCAACGAAATCGCCGAAGTCGGCGGCCTGCACATCGTGGGCATGGACGACCTGTGGGGCGGGCGTTTCGACCCGGTCCGGGCACTGGGCCGGTTGGACCCGCAGGCGGCGGCCGTGGCGCTGAGCCACAACCCCGACTCCGCCGACCGGCAAGGCTGGGGCGACTACCAGGGATGGATCCTGGCCGGACACACGCACGGCGGACAGTGCAAGCTGCCTTTCTTTCCTCCGCCGATCCTTTCGGTCAGAAACCGCCGCTACATTTCGGGCGAATACGCCCTGGCGGGCAACCGCCGCATGTACATCAGCCGCGGAGTCGGTCACTCGTTGAAGGTTCGATTCAACGTGCGCCCGGAAATTACCGTGTTCACGTTGGCCCGAGCGTGAGCATCCACCGCGATTCGCGGATCGCCACTGCGAGGGTCCTCTACCGATCGCTCCCGGACCGCCCGGTAATCAGGCACTCCCGTCTGGACGGACAATTGCCCTCGTACGCGTCGCTTCATCGCATCCGGGCACTTGCGGGCCGGATTGCCGGCGCGATAGCCTAATGCCATGGGGACCGCCGTGCCCGTTCGACCCGATGCGAATCCGACATTCAGAAGACGAGGAGCCCTGTGATGGCCGACTCCGTGACCCGACGTGCGTTCCTGGAAACCTGCACCGCCACCGGCGGGATGTTCTTGGCCGGCGGCCTTGCGGCCCGGCCCTTGGCGGCCGCCGAAGAGGCCGGCTGGCCCAAGCTTCCGCCGGTGAAGATCCACGTGGTGTTCATCGGCTTGGGCGGGGCATGGCCCAAGCCCGACTTCGACGCCAAGGCCGAGGTGGCCAGGTTCCAAAAACACCTCGACGGCATACGCGAGCGCCTGGGCGACGTGGAGTTCGTCGGCGGACAGTTGATTCCCAACCAGGAGGCCGAGGCCGCAGCGCTGGTGCCGAAGCTGGCTGGGGCCGACGCCCTGCTGATCGTCCACCTGGCCTTTGGCAGCGGCCCGCCGCTGCTGAAGCTCATCGACGCCGGGTTGCCAACCGCTATCTTCTCGCAACCATTCAGCGGGCACGACTGGATGTACGTGCCGCAATGGCAGAAGGCGGGCAAGAAGGTCGTCCTGCTGGCGTCCAGCAACTTCGCCGACCTGGATCGGGCGGCGGCGCTGCTGCGCGTTCCGGCCCGGATGCGGCAGACGCGAATCCTCCACGTCGGCGGCCCGCATGGCACACCCCCGGCCCAGTCGCCCGCGAAAGTGAAGGCCGCGACCGGCGCCGAGTTAGTCTCGGTCAGCGTTCCCCGCGTCATCGCGGCTCACGACGCGGTGAGCCCGCAGGCCGCCGAGGCCGAGGCCGAAGCCTATTGGCTCAAGCCGGCCAAGAAGATCGTCGAGCCGTCGCGCGACGAGATCGTCAAGTCGGCCCGAATGTACCTGGCCATGAAAAACCTCTTGATCGAGCATAAGGCCCGGGCGATCACGATCCACTGCCTGGGCGGCATCCCGATCGACAAGCTGGGCTATCCGTGCCTGGGGTTCAGCAAGCTGCTGGACTTGGGCCTGGTGGGGGCGTGCGAGGCCGACATGGATTCGACGCTGACGATGCTTCTGTTCGGCTACGCCTTCGGCAAGCCGGGCTTCATCACCGACCCGCTGTTCGACCTCGCGAAGAACGCCATGGTCCACGCCCATTGCCTGGCCCCAACCAAGATGGACGGCCCGTCGGGCGCGCGGGCGCCGTTTACGATCCGCACCCATCGCGACGACAGCCGCGGGGCCTCGCTGGCGGTCGACCTGCGCGTCGGCCAGGAGATCACCTGCGCGAAGTTCTGCAACCTGAGCACGATCCTCCTGTCCGCGCAGAAGATCGTCGAGATCCCCGATTTCGACGACCGCGGCTGCCGCACCCAGATCGTGGCCCAGGTGGCCGACGCCCAGAAGATGCTCTCCAACTGGGGCAGCGGCGTGCTCGACCACACGGACATGATGACCATGCTCCACCGCGTCGTCTTCTACGGCAACCACGTAGAGAACGTGCGGCACATCGCCCAACTGATGGGCGTGAAGACGATCGTGGAAGGCTAACGCCAGAACGAGCGACGACGGTCTCGGTGAAGGGGAATGCGCCCCGTGCTGCGGCGGGGTGCTTGCCGAGAATGTGAACTCACGTATACTGTGTTGGTCACGTGTCCCAAGGGTGAATGGATGCTTGAATTCGCGCTGGAACTCCAACACCAATACGAAGAGAGTGTGTCGGCCGACCACCGGAAGGAACGGGCCCAAATCTTCACGCCGCCCGAAGTCGCTCGCTTCATGGCGGGCATGTTCTCGCCGATTCCGGCCGAGTACGTTCTTCTCGACCCGGGCGCGGGAGTCGGAACGCTGACTGCGGCGTTCTGCGAACGGGTGTTGAAGTTGCACTCGCCGCGGAAGATCGCCGTGCACTTGTTCGAGGATGACCCTGCGCTGAATGCCCTGCTGAGGCGGAACCTCGACAATTGCAGGAGGCGTCTGGCTGAAGCAGGACATGCCTTCGACTATGTCTTTCACCCGGACGACTTCATTGCCTCGGCGGCCTATCGAATCCCTGGAAAGGGGCTTTGCATGCCTTCACCGCGAAGCACTCGGAGCACGGCGAGCAGCGTTGCGACGTTCTGTTGAGGAGAATCAAGAACGGTGCCGTCGGCCATCGCCAGTTCGATCCAAGGACTGGGCCGCAGGGCCGTCACCGACAAGTCGCCGTCGCTGTTGCATCCGGCGGGCCACCGCTCACGCCAACGTGCCCAACTGTCCCGGCGTGCGGCCGATCTTCGGCCAGCCGTCGGCGGCGAGCGATTTCGAGGAACATTCGAGCACGACGAGCGTGTCGTCGTCCAGTCCGAAGGCGAGGCGGTGGGGGGCCACGAGCGTGCCCGCGGAACGGACGGCGGATTCGACTTGGGCCGTCCACTGGGGCTTGCCCTGGAGGTCCAGGGCGTGGATCGTGCCGGTGTTGTCGCCGAAATAGACGAGATCGTCGTCGCCGATGACCGGGGTGGATTCGACCGGCGCGGTGGTGTCGTATTGCCAGCGGATGCGGTGCGAGTTGCCGTCGACGCACACGAGCATGC
>CAZFKF010000674.1:0-4035 GCA_964518805.1 uncultured Planctomycetaceae bacterium
CTATTTCGCCCGCATCCGCAGCACGATGGTGACGTGCCTGGAAAAGCACGGGATTCCCATCGAGGTTCGTCGCGTCGGCCTTCGCTGGTCCTTGCAGACGAGCCTGGTTACCCTGAGCATCGCCATTGCAGAAGTCTCGCCAGGCCGACTGCGCGGTTACGGGGAGTTGGACGAGGCCGGCCGCCAAGAGGTGTTGAGCATTCAGCAAGAGTTGGATCGGCTCTTGGATCGGGCGAGCGCGTACCTGAGCGATCGGCTGGGGCACAATCTGCCAGAACGCATCGCACGTCTGGACGCTGCACCTGGCAGCGTTGCCATGCTCAGCCTGCTGAACCGGATCGTGATGCGTTGGCAACTGGTCGAGTTTCGCCCCTCGATCGACACCATCGTCCAGCGTCTTGAATCCCCGCAGTTCGAGATTGCGGTCTTCGGGCGGGTCAGTTCGGGGAAATCATCTCTGCTCAACCACATTGCCGGAAGCGCCATCTTGCCGGTGGGGGTCACGCCCGTCACGGCAGTGCCAACTCGCCTCGTCCGGGGCCGCGCCCTCAGCGCCACCGTCTCCTTTGCGGAGTTCGGCCCGCGCAGCGTCGATCCCAAGCAACTGGCCGAGTATGCCTCGGAGGAGAAGAATCGCGGCAACCACAAGCACGTGACCGGGATCGTTGTGGAGATTCCCTCGCCGCGACTTCGGGAGGGCGTGGTCCTGGTGGACACGCCGGGTATCGGCTCGTTGGCTACCAGCGGCAGCGCGGAGACCTTCGCCTACCTTCCTCGCTGCGATTTGAGCGTGGTGCTGATCGACGCTGGCTCGACGCTCAATCAAGACGACCTCTCGTTGCTGCGCGACTTATATGAGGCGGGCATTCCGGCCCAAGTGCTCTTGAGCAAGGCCGACCTGCTCGCGGCTGAAGATCGACAGCGATTCTTGCAGTACATCCGCGACCAACTTCGGCAAGAACTCAACTTGGACATGGCGGTCCATCCCGTCAGCGTCATGCGTGACGATGCAAAGCTGCTGGACCAATGGTTCGAGCGGGAGATTGAGCCGCTATGGGAGCGCCATCGAACGCTGACGGAACATTCGTTGCACCGGAAGATCGCGCGGCTGCAAGAGTCGGTAGCCAGCGTGCTGCGAACATTGTTGGCCAAGCGTCGTGGCACGGCCCCGGTTAGCCGCGATGGCCGGCAGATCAAGACCGCGGAGCGTCTCTTGGATCAGGCAGACGCGGCGATCGAGCGTGCCGAGACGCGCCGCCGTGATTGGTCCGGGGACAAAGAAGCCCTTCTGGAGATCATCCTCCAGGATGCGGCAAAGGCCGTCGTGGAGGCGGCCCGCAAGAGGCATGAGGACGGCAACGGTCCCGTTGCGCAAGTTATCGGGCGGTCGTTTGCCCAGATGGGGCAGATGGCACGCGAAATCGTCACCGATCTCCAGCAGAACCTTGTTCGCACTCTCGACTCATTGGAGAGGACCGCTCCACTGGCAACCGTCGATACGGCCGCCATCCGCAATGCGGCTTATGGCGGCCTGCCTGCCATCGACCTTGCACCGCTGTTGGCAGACTGCGAGTTCACGATTCCCCGCTGGGCGCTATTCGCACCGGCATTGGCCCAACGCTCGGCGCGAGGCACCGTAGACAAACGACTGGCCGATCAAGTTGAGCACTACGTCAAGCTCTACAATGCGCAGCTTCAGTCATGGCTGAAGGATTCACTTGGCAAGGTAGTGGAACCGTATCGGTCCCAAGCCGAGGTGTTCCGAGAGCAATTGCGCCGGATGACCGCCTCGGACACCGGATCGGCGGGCGGCGAGGACACGGCCGAGTTGATCCACGATTTGCAGGAATTGGAGCAGAGTGCCAGCGGCAAGAAAGACACCGGTGTCGGTGAAAGAGACTCGGCTATGCCCTCCGCAGACGGTGACGGAGCGCCTGAGCAATCGCCTCGCGGCATGGCTGTCACGAAATCGAATTCACAGTAAGGGACTTGGCGTATGCAAGTGGACTCGGAAGCGGAAACATCCGGGAGCAGGAACACCTCCGTGCCGGTAGGTGGCTGGCTCAATCGAAACGTCATAGGCATGGGGCTGACGAGCCTGTTGTCGGACGCCGGCCACGAGATGGCTACCGCGGTCATGGCCGGTTTCCTGGCCGTGCTCGGCGCGCCCGTTTACGCCCTCGGCCTGATTGAGGGAATCTCGGATGCCCTGTCGAGCTTCGTCAAACTCGGGGCCGGCTGGTGGAGCGATCGCCTCGGCCACCGCAAGGCGATTACCACGGCTGGCTATGCCCTCACCGGCGGCGCATTTGTGCTGTTTGCCGTGGCCGTGACGTGGCCGCTGGTGCTCGTTGGGCGGATGGTGGCTTGGTTTGGGCGCGGAATCCGCGGGCCGCTGCGGGATGCGATGCTGGCCGAGTCGGTAGCGCCCACCGACCGGGGCAAGGCGTTTGGCTTCCACCGTGCCGGTGATACGCTGGGTGCCATCATTGGTCCGCTGGTGGCCGCCGGGCTGATGTTCTGGCTCCAGCCGTATGCCAGCGAAAGCTCCTCAAGGCCGTTTCGGATCATCTTTTTCTTGACCCTCGTGCCAGGTCTGGGGTCGGCCGTAGCCTTCGCCCTGATGGTCCAGGAGAAGCGGCGTCCCGCGAATCACGGGATCAAGTTCTGGGCGTCGGTGCGGGCCTTGCCGCGGAACTTTCGCCGCTTTCTGGTCGGCGTGGGCGTCTTTGGCGCAGGCGATTTCTCCCACACGCTGTTGATCTTGGCGGCGACGCAGCTTTTGACGGGCACGCACGGTGCCGTGACCGCCGCCCAGATCGCGGCGCTGCTTTACGCGCTGCGTAACGTACTCTACACGGCCGCTTCGTATCCGGTCGGTGCATTGAGCGACCGATTCAGTCGTCTTGGCCTCCTGGTGCTCGGCTATGTACTGGGGGCAGTCGTGATGGTCGGCTTCATCGTTGCCTTCCTCACCAGCACCAGCAGCATCGTCTGGCTGGGCGTCTTGTTCGCCCTGGCGGGCGTCTTCATCGCCGTCGAAGACGCGCTCGAAGGGGCCATGACTGACCAGGACGTGGCCGTGATTGCCGTCCACGATCACCATATCGCCGCTGTCGAGTTGCCCGGCAAGCTCCGGCACGCCTCCCACAACCGGAACGCCAAGCGTGGAGGCCAGAAGCGCCGCATGAGAGGTTGCCCCGCTTTGCATCATCACGAGTGCCAAGAGATTCTCGCGGTCCAGGGCAATCACATCGGCCGCCGAGAGGTTTTCCACGACAAGCACGCTGGGGACTGGCGGGCGGGGAACCTGCCGCGGTCCCTCCTTGCGGAGGTGGGCCAACAGCCGGCGGCCCAGATCAACAATGTCGTCCCCCCGAGCCGCCAGGTATTCGTTCCCGAGGGTGGCGAAGCGCTGGTGGTACTCTTCAACCGTGACGGCCACCGCGCTTTCCGCGGCGAGCTTCTCCTCCTCGATCCGCTTGCGGATGGCGGCATCGAACACGGCGTCCTCTAAGATCGCTTCGTGCGCCCGGAAGATGTTGGCCGCCGACTTGCCCGCGGTGATCTCCACGCGCAAGGCGATCTCCTCCAACTCTCGGCGTGCCCGGCGTAGGGCATGATCCAGCCGCTGCATTTCGGCCGGAACGGATGCAGGGCGAATCTCGCGCCGCGGAACCGGCGTGCTGGCCGGCGTCCACACTGCGGTTGGACCAGAGGCGATCCCTGGGGCAATCATCGCTCCCGTGAACATCATGGCCTCACCTGACCAACAAAAAAACCCTTGGGATAAGATGTTCCCAAGGGCAGTAGTCACGTCAGCAATACCCCTACGCCCAAGGAAAACCTTGTCGGTAGGGGTTATCGGCCGCAAGCCCGGCGGGCTCGGCAGCGGTTGAGGGCGAACCCCATCGCCACAACACAATTATATTCACCACCCCGACTTACGTCAACGGCAGTTCTTCAGGAGGCAAGTCCAAGGGTGCACGTCAGCTTTTGCGCGCAGTGGCGGTAAGCGAGAAACGTCAATAGGAG
>CAZFKF010000675.1:0-4025 GCA_964518805.1 uncultured Planctomycetaceae bacterium
ATGAGCGGCATCCGTAGGGATTTCGTGCTCACTCAACGTTTCTCGTTTCGAGTAGTGTGCCTCAGAGCCACCTTCAGTTCTCCCCATAACGTCGGGGAGACGTCGCCTGGGCCCGATTGCAGGACGAAGGCCAGGCAGACGTCGGGCGGCTGATCGCTGAGAAGCGAAATTGCCGCGGCCGCCAACCCTGGCGAGCGGCTCATGCCCGCGCTGCAGTAGACGAGCGATGAAATGCGATCTCGCAACAGCCGGGCCGTTGTCTCGAGCGCCAACTTAAGAAGCCATGCCGGATTGCCGGATCCGTCAATCAAAGGGAATCGGCAATAGACCAGTCCGCGAGGAATCGCGGCCGGCATCTCGTTTGCGGCCACGTCGACGACGGCGCCAATCCCCGCGGAGAGCAGGTCGCGCGCATCGCGCACGTCACCTACACTCCCAAGCCACAATGAATACGGCAGAATCGGACGCATCGCAGAACGGCCCAATGAACAGAGTGTTGGCGGCGGAAGCGGAACGCAGAGTATGTCGGTTGCGCTAGGTGACGATTTCGGCGGGCCTCGACTGAGTCCTGAATTCCAAGACCTCCAGTCTCCGATTCCAGTCCCTCAGAATCCCCGCGCCGCTTTCACGTCGTCGAAGTCGCGGAGGTGGTAGCCGATGCGCACGTAGTCCAACACGCGGCACAGGGCGCGGAGGGCCACGCCCATGCCGTCGGGGCCGCTGAAGCCGCCGAACTGGCCGCCGCCTTTGAGGTGCGGCTCGAGGTCGACGAACACGCCGGGCACGCCGCGGCGCTGGAGCTTGGCGGTCAGGTCGGGCAGGAGGTTGCGGAACTCGCGGAAGACGGCTTCGTGGGCCGCGTCGCCTTCGTCGGCCGGGACGAAATGGTGCAAGGCGTCCTCGTCCACGTGCGCGCCCTTGGCCACCGGGCGCGGGTTGCGGTAGTCCTTGACGTGCAGCCAAGCCAGGCCCGGGGCCATGGCGCGGAACTGCTCGAGAATCTCCGACGGCGAGAACCCCTGCACGATCAGATTGGCCGCATCGAACACCAGGGTCAACGCGGGGTGGTTCACCTGGCGGTAGATCTCGGCCAGGTGGAAGCCGTCGCCGCCCACCAGGTTGGCCTCGACCTCCAGGCCGAACGTGAGGTCCGATCGATGGCAGACCTCGGCGATCTGGCCGAGTTGCTCCACGGCCTGGGCCAGGTGCCCGCGAGGGTCTTCGCCCTTGGGATGGTAGAACGAAAAGCCGCGGATGAGTTTTGTCTCGAAGGCGTGGGCCAGGTCGCAGGCCTTCTTCACGTCGCCGGCCAGGTACCGCTTGAAGGGCACAAACACGTTCTTGGTGCCGTCGTCGACGTTCTTGAGCTTCACCTTGCCGATGGGCGATCCGATCGACGAGACGCTCAGCCCATACTCGTCCTGAAGGCTGCGGATCTTCTGGATCTCGGAGCGGCTGAGCTTCATGACGTTCTTCACGCCGTCGCCGACGTCGATGAAGCGGATGCTGTAATACTGGAGGCCAATCGCGGCGAAGGCGGCAAACTGCTGAACGGCAGTCTTCTGGTTGGCTGCTTCGTCGGCGAAGCCGGTCAGGATCACGCGCGGTTGGTTGGACATGGCTGGACCTCGATCGCAGAAGGCAAGGTGCCGAGACACCCTCGTGTGTTGGAGACTCAGCCGTATTGTCAGCCCCGAGACGGATTAGGGCAAGTGGTGTGCCCGGCGCCGCAGAGCGGCGATGGGTGCGTTTCCGCGCAGAGCGTGGGAACGAGAGACAGGCTGACGCAGAAAAGCCGTGTGCGAGTCTTGCACAAGGCTGGGAAGGCGCTGTATAATCCCCCCACGGTGGAGTTGGCGATTTCGCCACCTTCACCCCAATATGACGAACGCTCGCTGGCATCCGTAGCGGCACTACCAGCATCCAGAGCACTCCAGGCACGATCGCTCCCCCGAAATACCGGGGGCGGTCGCGCGGGGAGTGTTTTTTTGTTTTTGCAGGGAAGGAAATCCGTCTATGGCGCAGTTCGAACTTGCTCCGCGAAATGTCCCCTCGGTGAACACAAAATACCGGCGGATCGTCACCCCAATCCCTGTGCCCGAGTCGATCCCGATCCTCCAGCGTCTCCGTCAATACGAACCGGTCTCGATGAGCGGGCAGCCGCTGGTGGTCTGGGATCGGGCCGAGGGCATTCAGGTCTTCGACCGCTGGGGCAACATGTGGTTGGACTGGTCGAGCGGGGTGTTGGTGGCGAACGCGGGCCACAGCCATCCTGCGATCAACCGGGCGATCGTCGAACAGGTCCGCCACGGACTGACCCACAACTACTGCTTTCCCTCGGAGATTCGCGCCAATGCTGTCGAGGAATTGGCCAAGGTCGCCCCCGATGGGCTTGAGAAGGTCTTCCTGCTGACCACGGGCGCGGAAGCCTGCGAGTGTGCGTTGAAACTGGCGAGGACCTGGGGCCTGAAGGTTGGCGGGCGCGAGAAGATCACCTTCGTTACGTTCCAGAACGCCTTTCACGGACGCACGCTGGGGGCCCAGATGGCCGGCGGCATCCCGGCCTTGAAAGAGTGGATCGTGAACCTCGACGCGAACATCGTTCAGGCGCCTTTTCCCGACGGCTTCCGCTGCCCTGACACGCGGTTCGAATTGTTCGAGGAATCGCTGACCAAGCTGGGGGTCCGGCCCGAGGTGGTCGCGGGCGTGATGACCGAGACCTACCAGGGCGGCAACGCAAGTTTCGCCCCGCCTGAATACATGCAGAAACTCCGCGCGTGGTGCGACCGGCACCAAGCCCTGCTGATCTGCGACGAGGTGCAGGCCGGTTTTGGGCGCACGGGCACGTACTGGGGCTTCGAGCACTACGGGATTGTGCCGGACGTGATCTGCTGCGGCAAGGGGATATCGAGCGGGCTGCCAATCTCGGCGGTGATCGGCAAGGCGCAGGTCATGGACCTCTATGCGCCCGGCTCGATGACCTCGACCCACACGGGCAACCCCGTCTGCGCAGCGGCCGTGCTGGCCAACCTGAAGGTGATCCGCGAGGAGAATCTCGTTGAGCGTTCCCGCACGCTGGGCGAAATCCTCCAGCCGGCCCTGCGGCGCTTGGGCCAGAAACACTCGAAGCACATCGGCGCGGTCCACGGCAAGGGGTTGGTGGCGTCGCTGCACATGGTCAAGCCGGGCGGGATCGAACCCAACGCCGCTTTGGCCGCCGGCGTCATCCGCTCGTGCGTCGAAAAGGGCCTGCTGATGTTCTCGCCAGTCGGCTTCGGTGGAGCCTCGGTCAAGATCGCCCCGCCGCTGACCATCGGCGAAGAACCGCTCCGCGAAAGCCTTGAGGTGCTGGAGGAGGCGGTGGAAGAGAGCATTGCAAATTGAGAATATCAAACTGCAAATTGCAGATTGCAGATATCAGACGATGAGGAGCACGGCCGAGAGTGTTCTCGGTTCGATATTTGGTGTTTGAAGTCGGCGGTTTTCAATTGGATATCTCGTAATCCGCGGAGCTCAAGATATGCCGGTTCCAACGCAATCGCCGCTCGACGTGCTGATTGTCGGCGGCGGGATGATCACGCACGATCAGATCCTGCCGTCGCTCTACCATCTCCAGCGCGTGGGGACGGTGGGCTCGATTCGCGTCGTGGCCCTCAACAGCGGCCCGCTGCGCACGCTGGCCGAGGCCCCGCAACTGGCCGAAGCGTTTCCCGGCCAGGGCTTCGAGGCGATGCCGGCGCTGGAGACGCCTCCGCAGGAAGCGTTTCCGGACTTGTACAAGGACGCGATCGCCGGCCTGCGACCCGGTCAGATCGTGGTCGTGGCCGTGCCCGATCCGATGCACTACCCGGTGATTCGCGAAGCGATCGTTCACGACCAGCACGTCGTGTCGGTCAAGCCGCTGGTGCAGAAGCACGCCCAGGCCGTCGAGATCGAGCAAGCGGCCCGGCAGCGAGGACTCTTCGTGGGCGTGGAATATCACAAGCGATTCGATCGCCGGTCGCTGGAAGCCCGGCGACAGTACC
>CAZFKF010000676.1:0-4023 GCA_964518805.1 uncultured Planctomycetaceae bacterium
CGTGGGCAGACCAATCTCGACGGGGCTTTCGGCAAGGGCTACAGCCGATTCCAACGGTGCGTCGTCCAGCAATCGCTCCATCCCCGACCGGTCCAACGCCAACGCCTGGTACTTGACCAGATGGGTGTCCGCCTGGGCGCCGGCGGGGCGAGCGCCAAGCGTGTCGAGAGCCAACCAAGGGTTGCATGCCGCGGGCTCGGGCAACGCCGATACGCTCAGCAGACGCCGTTCCTCAAGATGCTCGAAGCGAGGCAGACGTGAATCGCGAATCGATCGACTGGAGCGTTCAACAACCGCCATGGAATGCCTCCCCCCAAGCTGCCGTCGCACCCGTCATATCGCCGGATGCTCTAGCGGAACGAAACCCCTCATTGGTGCTTGTTTAGTCTGGCCAACCGTCCCAGTCAATCACCATCTCTGGGGGAAAGGATGGCGACCGATGCTATTCATCGAATTCGCACGAGAGGCGGGAGAATGTGACGCTGCGTCGGTGACCCAAACGACTACCGCGCGGCACCGCCATCGGTCTCTCTCCGATACGTCACCACCACCGAACCCGGCTGTTCGGTGATCGCGATGGCCAGCCCTTTCTCCATCAGTTCGCGCCCGGTCATTGCCGCGGCGTCTGCGGCATCGAGGTTGGTCAGCACGTAGCGGGCCGCGGGGTCCAGGCCGCGCAGCCGCACGCGAATCGTCTCGTAGACGCTCTCGCCACGGCGGAATGCCTGGATCATGCCTTCGCCGCACTCGGGTCGGTCGAATTGCCAGGCCATCCAAGCCGATCTGTCGAGACTGTACGGCGTGAGCGGGTAGTAGTCGCCAAAGTAGTTGGGGGCGAACTTGCGCCACTGGTCGAACGCACGTCGCAACGGGGCGAAGTCGAGATCCTTGCGGCGCATGTCGAAGCAGGCGGTGAAGTGCGGGCACATCACGCTTCGCAGCATGTACGGATCGACCGCGCCGGTTCCGGTGCCGTAGTACGGCATCCAGAACGCGATGCCGTAGGTGTGCCCCTGGTTGCCCACCGGCTCGATGATGTAGTCGCTCCGCAACAGCGGCACGGCGCGGCGCAGGGTCTCCAGGTCGTTGCGACGGCCACCGGAGGCGCACGTGTCGATGAGCATGTTCGGGTGCCGGCGGCGCAGCTCGTCCCAATACGCCAGGTAGCCCTCGATGTGCCGGATCTCGGTGATCCCTTGGCGGTTCGCCGCGTCGTTCTTGCGCCATAGTTCCAGGGGATCCATGTTGAAGTCCTGGCGGTACAGGTCGATGCCCTGCTCGGTCAGGAGCTTGTCGACGTGGTCGGTGAGCCATTTGCGGGCCTCGGGATTGCCCAGATTCTAGAGGCCACCGCCCGCCCCGCCCAAAATCCACTCAGGGTGATTCTTGGTGAGCCACGTGTCGGCCGTGACGCGCTCGGGCTCGAACCAGACGATTGTCTTCACACCCTTGGCGTGGGCATGGTCGCTGATCGCGCGCAGCCCGCCCGGGAATCGTTTCGTATCCACCTCCCAGGTGCCGGTGTTGGGCCAACCGGTCTGGTTGAGGTACCAGCCGGCGTCCATCCACCAGTAGTCCAGGCCCAGTTTTTCCTCAACGTAGCGGTCGACGAAGAGCTTCTGATTGGCCGTGTTGGCGTGGATCATCTCGCCGAACTGGTGCGAACTGCACGCGGCCAACTGCACGGGCGGCAGCTTTCCGCCGGGGCGCGGCAGGTTGTGGGCCAGCATCCAGCGTCGCCAGACGTTCTGCGAGCGGATGCGATCGCCCTTCCAGAACTGAAGCGCGACCAGCGGCGTGCGGATCTCTTCGCCGGCGTGGAGCACCAGGTGCGTCTTCTCTTGCCCGGCCCGGATGCGAAGTCCGGCGCCCGCGTCGCGCTCGAACGTGGCGGCCCACTGCCCCGGCCAGCCCACCACGGCGATCAGGCCCTCGCTCGTGGGCATCTCGACGTTGAAGTACGGCATCACGGAATCCGTGGGCCGTCCGCCCGGTGGAGCGAACCGCATCGCGCGTTTCGGTTCCAGACGGGTGACGAACGGCTCGTAGTCATTCGGCTGGCACGGGCTGCCGATCTGGTGGTGCAGGCGAAACTCCGACATTTCCGACGTGGGCCAGGGGAAACGCTCCAGGGCCAGGTCGAGGGCCTGGATATCCGCCAGGACGGGCGAATCCTGCGTGCCTGCGTTCTTGAAATAGAGCGTCCATTCCAGCGTCGGGAAATCGCGGTATTCGATCGCCACGCAGCGAACCACCAACGCCCCGCACGGCTCGCTATAGGTGAGCACGTGTTCGGTGCGGCGATCATCGATCGCGCGGCTCTTGCGCGAAAGCGGCCACGACGGCAGCAGCAATGCCGAAGGCTTCCCGCCGTAGGTGAACGAGAAGAACGGCTCGGGCGTGTACTTGCGCAAGTGGAGACCGGTTGCCGGCAGATCGGCCAGCCACACGGTCCGGCCGTCGGCCAGGATCACTCGGGCATCCGCCCAATCGGCCTGGTCGCAGGCGATGCCGTCGCCGCCGTCGCCGACCTCAAGGCTGAACTGGCTCGCCCCGGCCAGGTCCACGCGAACCGGCGCGGCGGGCGTTCCCTCGCGCATCAGGCCCGATCGGAATGCCTCCTTGTCGCCGATCTTCACCGAAAACACCACGCTCCCGCGGCCGCCGACGGTCTGCTCGTTGGTATCGACGCCCACGATGGCCTCGAACACCTTCGCCGTCCCGCCGAGCTTGACCAGCACGTTGCTCTTGGCGTGCGTGAACAGCCCTCGGTGGTACTGCGTCTTTCCGATGCGCAGCGGCTGGGCCGCGCGGCCGTTCTTCTGGACCGGGTCGTTGTTGGCCACGACCATCAGAAGCGGCGCGGCCGGCTCGTCCGGCTCCTTCCCCGCGAACTTCGCGGTTACAAACCGCCGGGCCTCGTATTGCTCATCGGCCGAAGGACTCACGGCCATGGTGAGTCGCGGCAGGAGCCCCGTGGCGACCGCTGCGAGGATGCTCAGACTTCGGATGACTCGGCACAGCATGATTTGTCTCCTAGAGTGGTCTTGTACTCGTTCAAGACCGAAAGCACGTGGGTGTTGACTTGGTCGTCCGTCAATTCGCCGCCGAAACCGCACCAGCCCGCGATTGCAGAAACACGGGCAATACTTGCAGAAAACGCCCTTCGGAAGATCGGCACGCTAAGGAGTTTACAGTCCTTCTGCCCGTAGACATCTTGGATTCGCCGTAGCATCGCGGGGACATTAGCGCCCGCGATGGCCATCGCTTGAAGTTCCGTCACAAGACCATCTGTATGAGGATGTTCCAACACGGGTTCTTCCTGCCGTTTCATTCCGTGTGGCATTCAGGCACATGGCCCCGGCATGATACCCCGTCGCCGTGTCGCCCCGCGGCTAGCGGCTATAGCATCTCAGGAGAGTATTGTCCGTTGGATGTCATCCCGAAGGGATGCCAGCGATTAGCCCCGGGTCGCGCAGCGCACCCGGGGTGACGAATTGGCAATCGCGTTTTCGACCCCAGAGGGGTCGTAGCGGACTCAGTCGATATATCGCGCGTCATATTCGATCCCGGCCTTCCGGAGCATCGTCTCCAGCTCCTCGCGATACGATTTCAGACGGTGATGTTCCTCTTGATTGGCAAGGTAGGTCTGAAGGGCCCCGCGTGACGTGGCGCTTATCGTGAATGCGGCGTATCCCTCCTGCCAGGCAAACGCGGGGCATCGGAGCTTGTCGTGAACCCAAGTTGAGGATGCCTTCTTCAGCTCGCGCACCAGGTCGGAGAGACGGTGGCTCGGTTTCAGGCCGATCAGAAGGTGGACGTGATCGGCCACTCCTCCTACTCCCTGCGGAGCTCCGCCAAGGCCCGCCATCGTCCCGCCCAGATATTCGTGGAGCCGGCCACGCCACGCCGGGACTATCCACGGTTCCCGCGACTTCGTGCCGAAGACGAGATGGTAATGAAGGCTGGAATAGGTAGACGCCATGGTCGTGGGCCCCTGCTGCGACCCCTAAAGGGTCGCTG
>CAZFKF010000677.1:0-4021 GCA_964518805.1 uncultured Planctomycetaceae bacterium
CACTGCCGGACCAGGTGCATGCAGTTCTGCTCGGCGAAATCCGCATAAGCCTCATCGACCAGAAGGGGGCAGGGCAACTGCTCGGCCAGGGCGAGGATCGCCTCCGGCGAAACAACCGTGCCCGAGGGACTGTTGGGATTGGGTAGAAACGCCAATCGCAAGTCGCTCGCGGCCGCGGCAAATTGCGGCGCGAGCGACCAGTCGCGCTTGAAGAGCACCTCTTCGCTACGGGCCCCCTGGATCTGGGCAAGCGTTTTGTAAAGGATGTAGCTCGGGTACGGCAGCCGTAGTAGTTGGCCTTGGCCCACGAAGGTCCGCGTGGCGATGGTGAGGATATCATCGCTGCCGTTGCCGCAGAGCACCCAGTCGGGCCCCACCCCCAGCATGTCTGCGGCCCGGCGGCGAAACGCCCCGGCCGTCGGGTCGGGGTACTTCTGCAGGCCGCGGGCGAGCGCCTCGTCGATCGCCGCACGAATCGCCGGCGACGGAGGATAGGGATTCTCGTTGGTGTTGAGCTTGATGAAGCCGCCCTCTTGCGGCTGCTCGCCCGGCGCATAACCGGCGATGGCGGCGATTTCAGGTCGAACGAATTGCATGGAAACCTGGTCGCCTGGACGGACGGCGTGTGGCGAGCCGAACAGGTCCCACCGGTCTTCGAACCCCTTTGCATCCTCGTAGGCAAAGCTGTACCACGTGCCCTTTGCTGTTGCGTCGACGTATGTCTTCTCTGAAACCACTTGGCTGGGAACGACGAAGTATTCAGTTCGGCCATCTCTAAGGTTGACGAGGATATAGAAATATGACGGTGACACGGTGTCCTTTGCGTGTTTGCCGACGAGCCAATAGTTGAACGTTGCTTTGTTGGTCTTAACCTGAACGGAATACGCGCGCTGGCACTGCGGATCCGTCACGAGTATGTCAGCGCCCTGCGTGCTTCGCGATGTCACCGAAGCGACGAAGCCACGCCTTGAAAGCTCCGCTGCCACCAGGTAGACGCCTGTCGCCCCCGTAAGCTGATTTTGAAATGCCACTGTTGAGCCCGCCTATCCTCTGAGGAGTATTGCCTGGAGCCTTCTTTCCTCTGCCGATTGCCGGAAGCGGCCGACGACGGATTTCCGCACGCCGGACCCGTTGACACCGGTGAGGCGGGCGCAGAATGCGACCGCCTCACATTCCTCGTTCATGGCTCCGCCGGTAGGTTTGCAACCCAGACTATGTGGGCAGCGAGCGGCGTCGCCGCAATACTATGGTACAACCGCTCGTCGGCCGTCAACAACGCTCCCGGTCCTTTCGTAGCAGTCCCGCGCTATCGCTGAAGGTTCGCCCCGACGCCGCCAATCGCTCATAAATCGCGTCGACCGGTGCCCAAGCGTCTAGACGCTCTGCGCCCACGGATTCCGCCAAGATTGCCTTCGCTTCCTGGTCGGGCGTGCGTCCATGGCGTGCAGCACGCTCTCGAAGGTTGCGGAAAACGACACCGTCGACGTTGGTGAGCACAAGCTCTGCCATTGCGGGCTCCTTTCTATCCACAAGGACCCTTCACGCTGTCTTGTAATTCAGCACGTTGGATGGCGTCGGTTTCGCGTGGTTGACCAATTGTGCCATCAGGCAGGCACCTCGAATTCCGCGAGGTCCCGTGGGTAATCCAGTCGTAGGGTGGGACAAGCGAAGCGAAGTCCCACCACTGCCATGGCCTACATCCCGGTGGGACCGCGCTTCGCTTGTCCCACCCTACGACTACTACTTCGGCTCGAGCCTTACGACCCTGTCGCCGAGGGTCGATTCGAACTCCCGCAGGTCCTCGCAAATCTCGTGCAGATCGGAATTGAACTGCCGCGTGTGCTCGATGCGATACTTTCGCACGTCGTCGACGATCGGGTCTTTCACGTCTTCTCTCCCGACATCCACGCTACCCTGACGTTGTACATTCTACGCTCCCCTCTCGTCCCGACCCGTCCTCACTTCCACACTCTCGCGGTGCGCCGTCAGACCTTCCTGGGTGGCCAGCACGCGAACGTCGGGGGCGAGTCGTTCGAGCCCCTCGCGGCTGAAACACAGCACGCTGTGGGCCCGCAGGAAGTCATTCGCCGACAGCCCGCTGGCGAAGCGGGCGGTGCCGCTGGTGGGCAGCACGTGCGACGGTCCGGCCGCGTAGTCGCCCAGGGCCACCGGCGTGAAGTTGCCCAGGAACATCGCGCCGGCGTGGCGAATCTTCTCGGCCAGGTCTTCGGCGTTCTCCGTGGCGATGTGAAGGTGCTCCGGCGCGATCTCGTCGGCCAGACGGCATGCTTCGTCGGCATCGCGGGCCAGGATCACGGCCCCAAAATCCTCCAGGCTCTGCCGCGCCAACGCGCCCCGCTCAACGCGATCCAACTGCCGGGCGAGTTCCGCGACCGCGGCGTCGAGCACGGCCTCGTCCCAGCCGATGAGGATGCTCGCGCCCGGGGCGTGCTCGGCCTGGGCAATCAAGTCATAGGCCGTGAACTTGGCCCGCGTGGAACCGTCGACGATCACCACCACTTCGCTCGGACCAGCAATAGAGTCGATGTCAACCTCCCCGAAGACGTGCTGTTTGGCCAGGGCGACGAACAGATTGCCCGGACCGACGATCTTGTCGACGCGAGGAATCCCTTCCACACCGTAGGCCAACGCAGCCACGGCTTGGGCCCCGCCCAGCCGGTACACTTCGGAAATCCCCAACTCGTGACAGGTGGCCAGAAGGATCGGATTGTAGGCCCCGAACTGGGTCGGCGGCGCCACGAGGGCCAATTCCTTGACGCCCGCCACCTGGGCCGGAACGGCCGTCATCAGGACGGTGGACGGATACGCTGCTGCACCGCCCGGCACGCAAAGGCCCACCCGATCCAGCGGCCGATACCGTTCTCTCAGGTAGCCGCCCGGACGCTCCACGCGCACGTCGTGGTGCAGAATTGCCTCCTGAAACTCGCGGATCTGCTGGCGCACGCGCCGCACGGTCTCCAAGAACTCGGGATTGGCTTGGGCGTGGGCCTTGGCCAGTTCCCGTTGCGGCACGCGTAGGGTTTCGGGCGTCAGCGGGGCCTTGTCGATGCGCAAAGAGTAGTCGAGCACCGCGGCGAGGCCCTGCTGTTGCACGTCGTGGCAGATCTTCCGGACGACCTGGAGCGGCGTGAGCGGCTCGCCAAAGATCTCCATGGTGCGGCGGCGTCCGTGCTGGCTGACCACGTCGCCCTGCGGGCTCAACTGCCGACGGAGCCGTGACATGGCTTCGTGCACGTTCTCCCGCCGGCTATCGATCCTGAGGATTTTCAACGGTCTTGGCTGAATCATCGGTCTCCTTTTCGACGCATCGACGAAAAACGAACCGCAGCCAAATACGCCAACAGAGGGGGTAACGGCAACCGGATGCGGCCACTTTTCCATCCTTCACACGACAAGCCAGATTACTATTGTGTTCGCATCCCAAATCGAAAGGAAGGCCCGCTAGGATCTTTCTCAGAATAGACATAGACTGGACGCATGAGGCGTTATCGAGTCAGAGGAGCGTTGCTGGATCGGGACGAATGGCGTGGCGAAGAGCAGCTACGAGGTCGAGGACGGAGTTGTCCGGTCGGCGACGTTTCACCCGCGGCCGCGCGCCTCAACGGATCGGTTCTATCTGACCATCGCGTCCGGGTTTCCGGAGTTTCACCCGTTGTTCGTGAAGCTCTCGAACATGGGGTTCTACAGCATCAATCCGGATCGGCTGCGCGATCTGCAGGAGCCCGATGAAGGAGTCTTGCTCACGCGGGATGGTCGCAATCTTGCGAGCGTGGTGGCATGGCTTGAATCGCACAATCGCCATGTCAAGGAGCGGATTGAACAGTACCTGGGGAGCATTGCACCGGGCGTGAAGAAGGTGGACAAGCAATCCCTTGGGCACAAAGAGACGCTCGAGTTCAAGCAGACAGTGGCTGGAGACGAGCATCCATGGAGTTTCTTGCTCAAAACTGGACTTTTGCAAAGTTAGGTCAGGCGTAGCCGTGCCGTGATATGGTCAAGG
>CAZFKF010000678.1:0-4017 GCA_964518805.1 uncultured Planctomycetaceae bacterium
TAAACTGATCGAAGAACTGCAGGAGATCCGCGAGCAGTACCCGGAATTTGCCGAAGGCTGCGTGGAGGTCGAGTGCGGAGATGCCTTGGGCGTTGTCACAGGGATCGTAGCCGAAGAGTTCGAGTATGCCAAAGTGGTGCTCCGGTGCCTGACGATACGCGCAGTAGAAGGGGGCTCTACTCCAATGAATTCTGCGTGGGCGACGGCCGTTCCAACGACGCGCCGTTGTGGTTAGGGGCTGAAGACCGCGGCGCAACCGCTTCCGCAATGATCGCCCGAACCTCATCCTCAGTGAAACCACGGCCCATGCCCGTCTCATAACCGCTATCCTCCCAGCGCCCCATAGCAGTTTTCCAGATTCCGTCTCCTCGAGGACTATTGGTGCTGGCTGTGGAACTGGCGATTTCACCCCTGCGTGCAGCCGCCGGACGCCGAAGACACAGCGGGCTCCAGCGACGCGTCCAGGCCGGGTTAATGGGTGGACACAAGGCGGAGCATCATCGCGTCGTGGAAACGCATGTTGCCGATGCCGGACTCGAAGTCCAGGCGGCGATCGAAGAGATAGCCAACCTCGAGGGCCGTCCGGCGTCCGTCTTTCTGAACGTACTCCACGCCGAGGCACGTGCGGAGATCGTGGTAGGTGGACACGTCGTTGCCCACGGCCCTGCGCTCGACGGCCCAGGTCCCACCGCCCAATTCTCCCGCCACGTAGAGACGGAATTCGTCGGTCAGCCGGAAGACTGCCCGAGGCCGCGGGAAGACGAACTCGAATCGCATCTCGGTATCCGGGATCCAGATCACACCCGCTACGGGAAGCAGCCGGAAGTCGTCGCGGTCGAGGTAGTCCACGCCGAAGACGAGTTCCACTTCGGGCCCGGCGTCGAAGAAGCCCACGGCATGGCCCGGAAAGCGGATCCCCTTGCGCGCGCTCCCCTCGAAATCGCTCGACGCCTTGACCGCTGCGGCCACGTCGAACCCGAGTGGTCCGAACCGATGGCGAAGCTGATACCCCAGGCTGAAGTCGAAGACCCTTGGGGGCATATCGGTGCTTTTCGGGCCGGCAAGGAAGTTGAAGTCCATTCCCACGCCAAGGCCCTGGGTGAGCCCTGACTTCTGGTAATGGTCCCACGCGATCGAGAACATGCCAAAGTGGTCGCCGCCGCCGGGGATCCAGTCGAGTGAACTGGTCGAGTAGCGGTACCCCCAAAAGTCCTGCAACGATGGAAGCGGCGCTGGCTGCGTTTTGTCGTTGAGGCTGATCAGCTCATCGGTGGTCAGCGTCTCGCCGCTCTCCGGGCCGAACTTCTCGGGTGGCGGCGATTCGGGTGGTGCATCCGCTGCAAACGCCGACGCGGTCGGCAAGTCCGCTGGCGGTATCTGACCGGCGTGCTCTTCCGATATCTGCGCAAACGCAAACGCCGGGGCCAAGACTGCCAACAGACTGGCGAGTGCCACAGAGAACTTGAGCATGAAAGCCCCGTCTTTCGAGGGGAATCCAATGTGCGATGTGGGCCGGATTCTCCTGCGCCGAGTGGCAATCGGTCAAGAGCGGTATGCCGTGATTTCGAGCCGTGTCAACGAGGGGTGAGCAAGCGCCGCACGGACGGCGAGAAGCGGTCTCGGCTTTGCCTGAAGATCCGAAACTCCCAGGAGTCGCTATTTTACGAACACTTTGTGGTGAAGATGGGCTGGCTGTATTTGGCGTAGACCTCGGTGCGGAGGTGGGCCGGCATGAGGTGGCCCCGACGCCGCTCGCGCTCGGCGCGGAGTGCGGCCAGATCGATCGGGCCGACGACGATCCGCTCGCCGGGCCCTGGCTCGGCCTGGGCCAGGATGCGACCGTCGTAGTCCACGACCATGCTCCCGCCCGGCCAACTGAAGGGCGGATAGTTCTTCAGGCTTGCCCCCTGGTTCGACGCCACCACGTACGCCATGTTTTCAATGGCCCGCACGCGGTTCACCAGCGGCCACCAATCCATCGGCGGGGCGCAGCCCCAAGGGTCCATGTAGGCCGAGACGCGAATCAGCACCTCGGCCCCGGCCAGGCCAAGTTGCCGGATGGCCTCGGGAAAGAGCCAATCGTAACAAATGGCCGCGCCAAGCTTGCCGATCTCCGTGTCGGTCACCGGAAAGACCGGTTCGTCATAGCCGGCCAGGTCGTGCGGGCTGGTGTGAATCTCCCAGGGGATCCACGGATGAACCTTGCGGTACTTGGCCAGGATGCCGTCGGGCCCGATGAGGCAGGTCGTGTTGAACACGTGGCCCGGCCAACGCGGCGAACACTCCAAGAACGTTCCCGTCTGGATGAAGACGCCTAGCTCCCTGGCGGTCTTGTGATACCGATCGGTGTGCTCGTTGGGGATCGGCACGGCGAGGTTTTCCAGCAGTTCGGCCGCCGTGGCGTAGATGGGCGCGGCGTGGGCGAACTCGGGAAAGACGACCAGCCTCACATCGAAGAACGGCCGATAGCCCACCACCGCCTGCTCGACCATCTCCAGCATCCGATCGACCCGGGGCGGAATCTGGTCGCGGTGCGTTGGATTGTCCAAGTCGATCTGGCACGCGGCGGCATAGTAGCGAGGAATCGTTGGCATCGCTGCGTCACTCGGCTTCGGACACCAGGAACAGGTCGCTCAACTCCAGGACGTTTTCATCGGCCTTTGTGTTCATGCCCACCGAGATGCGGCGGACCTGGTCGAGGTCTAACTTGCCGTTGCGGTCCGGGGCGTTCGCCGAACTGACCACGAGGTCCGAAAAACGCACCACGCTCACGTGCCACTGACCGTCCGCTGCGATCACCGAATGCGGCGTGATGTAGCCCACGCCGGTATCGCCTTCCCAAAGAAAGATCCGCACCTCGGCCGGCTTCTGGCATCGGCCGCGGATCACCAGTCCACCGCGCTGCTGCGGGCGAATCCCGTCGGGAAGCTTGAAGAAGGGGTACACCCAGCGGTCCCCTCCGCTGAACTTGACCCGCAAGCGCCAGGCCGCGTCGGGCGTCGAGTCCATCTCCATCTTTCCGGTCCCGGCGATGTTCGGCGTCCAGGAGGTCGGCTGCTGGATGGGCAACCGCGCCCAATGCGCAAATCGCCCCAGCGTCGGCATCAGCCCGGCTTCGCCGGAGAATCGCAATACGAGACGGCACTTCGGCGCGCCGGGAGACAACCCGGCGGCCCGCACAACGGCTTTCACGTTTCCATGCTTCGCGATCTGGCTGGCGACGTCGGCCGTCCAACTCACGTCGACACTCGACCGGGCGGGGATCTCCCGTTGATGGTTATTGCCTCCCGACGAGGACTCGCCCTCAGCAACCAAGCGGATCGCAAGATCCACGCCTTGGCTCGCGTCCGACAGGTTGAACACCCGCACGTTCACCGGCACCTTCTCTGCCGGAATGGCCTTGATGCGGTAGCCTTCGGCCTTGGGCTCCACGACGGCCGTATCGTAGACGTATCGCATGACGATCTCTGAAGGCTCCTTGCGCGGCGTGGAATCGGCCTTGAGCCGATACAACCGCATGGCCGGCGTGTCGAGGCTGATGCGGGAAGTGGCGCCGCCGCCGGCCAATCCGGGAGTCTCGTCCTCCAACCACGCGTACGCCAGTCCATCCGGGACGGGAATCATGTCGGACGCCTGCTTGAGCGGTCGACCGTCGATGCCTTCCAACCGGCGCACGGGAATTCCCAACTTGACCGTGGCCTTGGGGTCTTGCCGTCCAGTGTACACCACGGCAAGCACTCCTCCTGGCAGCGCGTCGCGTTTCGCCGTCACGAAGAGCCGCGCGCGTTGGACGGCCCGGTCGTCCACCTTCAGATCGCCCATGTAGCGGCTCCCGGCCAAGACCCGAATCATCTGGACATACGCGGCGAACGACCGCAGGGGCGTGGCCTGCTTGTCCATCATGCCGAAGTTGTTGTCGTTCTCCTCGTAGTAGGGATAGACGAAGGGGAAGTACCGGGTGATGCCGCAGGCCCGGGCCTTGACGCCCTTCATGATGATTTCCAGAGCGCTTTCGGC
>CAZFKF010000679.1:0-4016 GCA_964518805.1 uncultured Planctomycetaceae bacterium
AGAGGGCCGCGTCGGCGTGCTTCAGAAGCGTGTCCACCGAGTCGCCGGGTTGCAGTTCGGCCAGGCCGACGCTCACCGTGACCTTGAGGTCCTGGCCCGCAAACGACACCACCGCCCCGCCAATCGCGGTGCGAATTCTCTCCGCCGCGGCCTTCGCGTCTTCGATCCGAGTGCCCGGAAGAACGAAGGCGAATTCCTCACCGCCGTAGCGTGCCACGAAGTCCATGTCGCGAACGCTCGACGCCAGCACGCGTCCAATGCTCCGCAACACCTCGTCACCTGCCTGGTGGCCGTAGGTGTCGTTGAACTTCTTGAAATGGTCTGCATCGAGAATGAAGAAGGAAAGGGGCATCCCCTGCCGCTTCCAGGCGGCGTAGCGGCGTGCCAGTTCCTCGTCCAAGGCGCGGCGGTTGGCGATTCCGGCCAGCGCATCGGTGCGGGCCTCGGTCATGTACACTTCGAGCCGTTGGGTATGTTCCTGCAACTCGGCTTTCGTCTCGGCCAGTTCCGTCTGCAACTGCTCGTTGGCGTCCAACATCTGCTTTGCCGCGGCCAGCAGCGACGCTCGCATGGGGCCATTCCCCACCTCCGAGAACCCGGAGATCTGCTCGGTCACGTTCTGCATCCGCGTGGTGTGTTCGCCCACGCCGTGCGCCGTGGTCGCCGTCAATTCGCTGAGCCGCCGGAGCAACTCCCTGGCTTCGTCCGGCGTGAGCCCCGTTGGCGAGGCCGGTGTGGACGCGGGCTGGGGCGGTGGGAGCGGTGTGGACGGCCCCCCCGGACGTGCAGACGGCGCAGGCTGCGATCGACGCGAATCCGGGGACTTCGCCCGGTGGTTCTTCCACGCATACCATAAGACCGCACCGGCAGCCGCAACGTTGCACAACGAAACAGCTACCGCAAGCAACCACCAACCGGATGTCGTAGCAACCGTGCCAGACAAAGAACTCCCCCTCCCGGTCAAGAAACTCGCTCTTGAAGGCACACTCCTGCAGACCCCACCCAATCCATAGCATCTGTCCGATTCGTGAACAAGCCTCGGTGGACGTAACGGGGGCTCCAGGCCGGGCGGAAAACCCGAGTGTGCGGTCCGCACCACAAGTGCGGGCAGTATCTACGCTACCCACCGTCCGCAGGGGTGGGGTGGGCAAACGCGGGCGCGCATCCCCAAAACGAGCAAACGAGGTCATCTTCCACGCAGGAATCAATGGACGCGTTTCATCGCGCGAAGGACCGCGGCGCCCATGTCGGCGGGGCTTGTTGCGACCGCAATCCCCGCCGCCTCCAAGGCCGCGATCTTCTCCGCGGCCGAGCCTTGGCCGCCCGAGATAATGGCGCCGGCGTGTCCCATGCGTTTGCCCGGCGGCGCGGTCCTGCCGGCAATGAAGGCCGCCACCGGCTTGGGAAACGATTCGCGAATGAATGCCGCCGCTTGCTCTTCAGCCGTGCCGCCAATCTCGCCGATCAGCAGGACGGCTTCGGTCTGGGAATCTTGGGCGAACCGCTCCAGCAAATCGACGAACGACGTGCCCACAATAGGGTCGCCGCCCAGGCCCACGCAGGTCGACTGACCAAGCCCCAGTTGCGTCAACTGCCAGACGGCTTCGTAGGTCAGCGTGCCTGAGCGGCTGATCACGCCCACCGGCCCGCGGCGATGGATATAGCCGGGCATGATCCCGATCTTGCACTCCTCGGGAGTGATGACGCCTGGGCAATTCGGACCGATGAGGACGCTATCCGAGCCGCGCACGCGATCGTGCACGCGGACCATGTCGAGCACCGGGATGCCCTCGGTGATCGCCACGACGAGGCGGATCCCCGCGTCGGCGGCTTCGAGGATCGCGTCGGCGGCGAACGCCGGCGGCACGAAGATCATCGTGGCGTTGGCGTCCGTCGCGCGCACGGCCTCTTCGACGGTGTCAAAGATGGGGACGCCTTCCGCCGTTTCACCACCCTTGCCCGGGGTCACCCCGGCGACGACCTGCGTGCCGTATTCGAGGCACTGCCGCGTGTGGAACTGTCCGGCCTTGCCGGTGATCCCTTGGCAAATGACCCGCGTTTTCTTGTCAACAAGGATGCTCATGTTTGGGCCGCCGCTACAACCTTCTGGGCCGCATCGGTAAGACTTTCGGCGGAGATGATCTTCAAGCCGCTTTCGGCCAGCATCTTCCGACCCTGGGCAACTTCGGTCCCTTCCAACCGGACCACCAAGGGGACCTGGAAGCCCACGGCGCGATACGCAGCCAGGATCGCTTCGGCAATCGTCGTGCATCGCATGATGCCGCCGAAGATGTTCACCAGCACGGCGCGGACGTTCGGATCGGAAAGGAGGATACGGAAGGCTTCGGTCACCTGGTGGAGGCTTGCGCCGCCGCCCACGTCGAGGAAATTGGCCGGCTGGCCGCCGTGCAGTTGGATCAGATCCATGGTGCTCATGGCGAGTCCCGCGCCGTTGACCAGGCAGCCGATCGTGCCGTCGAGCTTCACGTAGCTGAGGCCCTCCTGCGACGCGCGGATCTCGGCGGGCTGCTCTTCGGCCAGGTCGCGCAGCCCCGCCAGGTCGGGCTGGCGGAACAAGGCGTTGTCGTCGAAAGTCACCTTCGCGTCCAAGGCGAGCAATTCGTCCTCGGCGGTGATCACCAGCGGATTGACCTCCACCAGGCTGCAATCGCGCTGGACGAACACCCGGCAGAGATTCTTCAAGAACAAATCCGCCCGGCGCGATGCCGCGGGCGAGAGGCCGAGCTTCTTGACCAGTTTGCGAACCTGATAGCCTGCCAGTCCGACGTCAGGATGAAACGCCTCGCGGAAGATAAGCTCTGGATTCGTCGCCGCGACCTGTTCGATTTCCATCCCGCCTTGAGGCGAGGCCACGAGCACCGGCCGGGCCGCCGCCCGATCGACCACGATGCCCGCGTACAACTCGCGAGAAATGCGGCACCCCTGCTCGACCAGCACGCGGCGCACCACCTGGCCCGCAGGTCCGGTCTGAAGCGTGACCAGCGTATGGCCCAACAGATTGCTGGCCACGCGGGCCGCCTCGTCCGAACTGCGTACGAGTTGGACCCCGTGCTGACTTGGGTTGTCGCGGATGGTGCCTTTGCCGCGGCCTCCGGCATGGATTTGCGCCTTGACGACGGCGACGTCTCCGCCGAGGGAGTTGAAGGCGTTGACAACCGCCTGCGGCGTATCGGCGACCATGCCGTGCGGCACGGCCACGTGTGCGTCGCGAAGGAGTTGCTTGGCTTGGTATTCGTGGATTTTCACGGGGCGCGTCACTTCCTGCCGAGCATTTTCTTCATCTGCGGCCACGGGCGGCTGTTGGCCACGTCGGCCTTCGTCAGGCCGCCTCGGCGGGCCTGGAGCACGCCATAACGCATCGCGTCGAGTCCGTTTATGTTATGCGCGTCGGTCGAAATGACAACCGGAATGCCGTGGTTTCTTGCCGCCGCGCAGGCCACGTCATCCAGGTCCAGACGCGAGGGGTGGGCGTTGAGCTCCATGAACTTGCAGCAGTCGCGGGCGGCCTTGAGCACGGCGTCCAGGTCCACTTCGTAGGCATTGCGGCGATTGATGAGCCGCCCGGTCGGGTGAGCGATTGCGGAAACGTGGGGGTTTTCCAGTGCGCCGATGATCCGGGCCGTGATCCGGTCGCGCGACTGATTCTGGCCGAAGTGAACGCTGGCCACCACCCAGTCGGCCTGGGCGAGGATCTCGTCCGGAAGATCGAGCCCGCCCGCTTCGAGGATGTCGACCTCCACGCCCTTAAGAACCACGAACCCTTTCTGCCTGCGGTTCAGCCGGTCGATTTCTTCCCATTGGGCCAGCAGACGATCTGCCGTCAGCCCATTGGCGATCGTGGCCCGCTTGGAATGATCGGTCATGGCGATGTACTTGTAGCCGCGCGCGCGTGCCGCGGCGGCCATCTCTTCAATCGTGGCCAGCCCGTCGGACCAGGTGCTGTGCATGTGCAGATCGCCGCGCAGATCATCGACCTCGACCAACTGCGGCAGGCG
>CAZFKF010000680.1:0-4016 GCA_964518805.1 uncultured Planctomycetaceae bacterium
GAAGAGAGCATTCTGGCACGGTTGACGGCCCTTCGTTCCGAACCCGGCGACGAGAGTTCCGCCGCCGCCGAGAACTCTGCCCGGCGTTCCGAATCGGCCGGCGCGACCCAGCGGATCGAAGCGATACTGGAACGTCTCAATGCCCCAGACTCCGCGCAAGGCGGCGCCGCGGCGCCGCGGCAGAGCGCGCAGGCGTCCGATCGCGGCAGCGCGAGCCGTGCGGCTTCCGACAGCCCTTTTGTTCCCCGCGAGCCCGCGTCGTTCCGCAAGGCGGGCCTGGCCGACAGCGAGGTCGAGGCCCTGATTCTCAAGTTCCTGCTCGCTCGCGGCGACGCCACGGGGCGCGAGATCGCGGACCAGGTGAAACTGCCGTTCGTCCCGGTCGATCAACTGCTGCGGCAGATGAAAGTCGACCAACTCCTCGTTCATCGCGGCTCGGCTCCGATGAACGACTACCAGTACCAGATGAGCGATTTGGGCCGCGAGCGGGCGCGGCGATATGCCCAACACTGCACCTATTTCGGCTCCGCCCCAGTCTCCCTGGCCGACTATGTGGCGAGCGTGGAAGCCCAGTCGCTGACCATCCAGCATCCCACGGCCGACGACCTGTGTCGCGCCTTTGGCGACCTCGTGTTGAGCAAGGAAATGCTCGACCGACTCGGGCCAGCGGTGAATTCGGGCCGCGGGCTGTTCCTCTACGGCGCGCCCGGCAACGGCAAGACGAGCCTTGCGGAACGGGTCACGGCGGCGTTCGGGAAGTATATCTGGATTCCGCGGGCCATCGGCGTCGACGGCGAGATCATCCGCGTCTTCGACCCCATGAATCACGTCGAAGTCCCCTTGGAGTCCGGCTCCGGGATCCTCGAACAGCGGAACATCGACAAACGTTGGGTGCGGATCCGCCGGCCCACGATCATCGCCGCCGGCGAGCTGACCATGTCGGCCCTCGAAGTGACGATCAACACGTCCACCGGAATCTCCGAAGCCCCGCTGCAAGTGAAAAGCAACTGCGGCACCCTGGTGATCGACGATTTCGGGCGGCAGCGGATGCGGATCGAGGAGTTGTTGAACCGCTGGATCGTGCCCTTGGAAAAGCACTGCGACTATCTCGGACTGCCCAACGGCAAGAAGATCCAGGTCCCCTTCGACCAACTCATCGTCTTCTCGACCAACCTGGAGCCGAAGGACCTGGTCGACGAGGCGTTTCTCCGCCGCATCCCCTATAAGATCGAGGTCCACGACCCGAGCGAGGACGAATTCCGCCGCCTGTTCACGATCCTCGCCCAGAAAATGGGCATCGCGTATCGGCAGGAGCCGGTCGATCACCTGATCGATAAGCACTACAAGCAGTCCGGGCGTCCCTTCCGCTTCTGCCACCCGCGCGACCTGCTCATGCAGATCAGCAACTTCTGCGCATACCGCAACGAACCGCCGTCGCTGTCCAACGAGGCGTTCGACCGGGCGTGCGAGAACTACTTCGCGATCATGGCCGACTGATGGTTGCGCCGTGGTTCAGGGCAGCACTTTGACGCGAATGTTGCGGTAACGGACGAAGAGCTTCGTCAGATCCAATCCGCCGGGATAACCGCCGCCGTGGACCTGCACGGCGATGCCGCCTTCGTCGGGATGGTGCTTCTCCTTGTCCGTCCAGTGCATGAACTGCACGCCGTTGATCCAGGTGTCGATCGTCGGCGGGTTACCCACGATCCGCGCGCGGAGTTCGTTCCACTGGCCGTGTTTCCAGAACTCGGGCCATCTTTCGGGCGAGACCGGCAGCGGGAAGGACGAGTCCATGGCCTTGATTTCGCCCGGCTTGTCGGTGAACGCGAAGTTGCGTTCGATGAACGGCTTGGGGAACCCTTCGCCGTAGACGCCCATCAGGTTGCCGTCCTGGTGATAGTCGATCAGCGCCTGGTAGGCTTTCCCCTTTTCGGTGCTGCGGAGGAAGAGGCCGCTGTCGGGCCCGAAATCGTTCTTCATCTCGAGCACGACCTCGAAGTTGGCGTACTGGGCGTCGGTGATCACGATCCCGCCGTTGCCCGGCCGGTCCTGGCTGCCGGTGATGGCCCCGTCTTCCACCACCCAGCGCCCGCCCGTGCCGTGCCCCGTCTTGCTGCTGACGTGCCAGCCCTTGAGCGTCTTCCCGTCGAAGATCGAGACGAACCCCTTGTCGTCGCTCGGGGCCGGGTCGGCGGCGCGCAATGCGGGACCCGAGATAGTCAGACTTGCCAGCGCGGCCATCAGAAGGGTGAACGAACGGGGCATAGGGTTCTCCTTCGTAGGTTTGAAATGTCGTGCCGTGGGATACACCTTCGTCACATGCCGCCATTGTGTCCCCTCGACAATCGACCGGCAAGACGCCCTCCGCATCGATGGTGAGATCTGCGATCAAATGATACGAGCCCCGGTGTCCTTGAATCGACCAACCTCTTTGGGTGAGGGCCAGTCAGCCATGGGCAGCGGCGCGATCGCTTCCAGCTCCTTGGGATGATGATCGACCGCTTTGACGATCGCCGCCGGGACCACACGGGCCGCCAGATTACACGCGCTCAGGATGACGCGATGGAGGGTGTTCCGGTTGAGCGTGTCGAGGGGCTCCTGGCGGACCACGGGACCCGAATCCACGCCGGCGGTCATCCAATGTACCGAGACTCCCGCTCCTCTACCCGCCAGCATTGCGTAGAACAGGGGCTCCCGGCCGCGATGTTGAGGCAACATGGAAAAGTGTACGTTCAGGCAGCCCAACCGCATAAGACCTAGAAACTCTGCATCGGCCACTTGAGAAAACGCGCACACCAGCAAATCCAACGCAAGACTCTTGAGCCGGCAGCGAAACGCAGCGTCGCGGAGGACCATTACAATCTCACCTCCTGCGGCCACGCCTCTTGCCGGCAGCGGCCCCAAAGTCGATTGATGTAGTTGAGCGAATACTCGTTCTGAAACCGGTGGACCCAATACGCCGCGCGCTCGGTCACTCGGTAAGAACCGTTTTCTCGCTCGAAGACACCCATGCGGGTGAGCCAACCCAGCCACGTGCCATAGACCGCCTCCAGGTCTTCGCCGAACAATTCGCGAAAATCCGCGCCGGGCAGTTTCATCTCGTACACCCGCCAGTAGAGCCAATAGGCCATCTCCAGGCGGCGGTCGACGGGCAGGACCAGGGCAACCGGGGCCCGATTGGGCAAGGCGGCGGCGTACTGGTCCACCGAGAAGGTGTTGACGAAGAACTGGCTCCGGGTCATTGACGCCGCGCTGGGACCGAAACCGAGGTAGTGGTGCCTCGTGATGGAACTGAACTTCTTCTTTTTCGGCTTGAGAAACGACCACACCGCGCATTGCTCGAAGCCGTGTTCGCGGCAGCGCCGGCGGATCAGGTCGAGCATCTGCCGGATCACGTCGCCGCGCGGACGAGAGATTTTGGAGGTCCCCAACCGGCGGCCCCATTCCGTGTAGGGAAAGCCGAAGATCGGATACGTCGAGAGCTGATCGACGCCCAGGGCAAGCACCCCGTTCAGGTCGCGATCCAACTCGTCGATCGTCTGGGTGGGAAGCGCGAACATCAGGTCGACGTTGACCGCGTCGAACCCCATCGCCACGGCGCGGCGCACGGCGTCTTCCGCGGCAGCGGCGTCGTGCGAGCGGCCGATCACGCCCAACAGGCGGTTGGACAGGCTTTCGACCCCAACCGAGAGCATCGTCACCCCCGTGGCCCGCAGCAGCCGCAGACAATCGTCGTCCATGGCGGAAGGATGCAGTTCGACGCAGACCTCGCCGGGCAGACCGAACGCCGCGCCCAGGTGGGTCACCAGCCGGTCCAGCGCCGCGGGGACGACCGTAGGCGTTCCGCCACCAAGGTACAGCGACTCGACGCGGGGACGCGTACCCCCCGATGCGGCCGGATCGGCGGTCATCTGCCGGGCGCGAAGGTCAATTTCCTGGTGCGCCGCGGCCTCATAGCGGTCGAACAAGAGCGGGTCGAATTCAACCTTGTGATAGGGACAATAAGGGCACAGATT
>CAZFKF010000681.1:0-4011 GCA_964518805.1 uncultured Planctomycetaceae bacterium
GTTAATCGCAACGACCCCGAAATGTCAATAACTCGTATTGTGTCCCCAGATTGCGACGGGACTCAGGTGTGTTGCTGGAAGGGGTCGGCTTGCCCGCGCATTCGCACACCGGCTCGGTTCCGCGAATGGCTGCCTTGATAATGGCCGAGACGCAGCCGATGCCCGCATGGACCGAAATGGCCATCGTGGGGCAGTTTTTCGCACACGCGCCGCACTCCATGCAGGCATCGTGGTTGACAATCCTCGCTTTCTTACCCTCCATCTGGAATACCGCGTGGGGGCAGACGTTGACGCACATCTCGCAGCCGATGCACCGCTGCTGGTTCAGTTGGAGCGTGACGACGTTTCTGAGGTACTTCAGCTTCGGCATGGCCACATCCCCAGGGGTCGATCTCCGGCCAGAGTGTTCACACGAACCTCCCCACGAGCCAGAGGACCATCCCTGCCGCGGCAGCGATCAGTTGCAGTGGTGCGGCGATCCGCATCTCCCAGCGCACCCCGGACAGGGAAGTGTATGTAGTCGATCCTACGAAGCTCATGGTGATGAAGCTGGCGACCGCGGGAATCAGCAACGCCCAGCCGAACAGCGTGGGCCAGTTTCCTGCTGAGCCAGGACTGGGCCAGCACAGCCCCGCGAGGGCGACCACGAGCACAATGCCCAAGCAGGCCCCCTTGAACGACAGCGCTCGGCCCGGCAACCAGGGAAGCAGGGCGGGGCCGAGGACGTTGCTCGCGATATAGGCTGCCAGGAGCAGACCGCCCGAGAACACCCCGGTGCTGGCGACGCGCAGCCACGAGTACCCCTCCGGTCCGAGACCCGCAAGGAACAGCAAAGCAATCGCAAGCAGTATGGCGTACTTCGCCCATCGCACCAATTCGACCGGCACGAGGGCCACGCGGCCGAGGAAGGGGAACGTCACTTCCCGCATCTCTGGCGTAGCTTTCATCCCGTTGGCCAGGAATGCCGGCAGGTCCGCCGCTCTCACGGGACCGTAGACGACGCGGAATCCACAGCGGTTCTTGACCTGATGGGCAGCCACGCCGGGCGCGCCAAGCTGCGGAATGACGAGCGTTCGGTGCGAGACGATTTCGTCCAACCGGTTTGCCTTGATGCGGCCGACGATCTCGTCAGTTCCGAAGACTCCTTTCCCCGCGGAACACCACACGTTGACGCCTTGGGTGTCGAGCACCAACACCCATGCGTCTACTCCCGCCAACTGGGACCGCAGCCGGTCGAAGCTCATCTTGTAGTTGGCGGAGACGAGCACCGGTGACTCTGATGTCGGCCGGCCCACGGCATAGAGACCCGGATCGACCCGATACCGCATCCGGCCGATGCCCCACCGCATTCGCCAGGTGCCAAGATGGTCCGTCAACCGGAGCCAGGTATCCGCCAAAGGGACCGTGCCCACCGGGGTGTCAAGCGTTCCCAGAATCCACGGCTCGCTCGTGCTGGGCGGTGATTGGACGAGTTCGTGCTGACTGCCCTTGACCGCCGAACAGCAGCAACAGCTTTCCCCAGTTCCCCCGATGCCGTCTCCGACCGGCTGCTCTGTCTCCGATCCGAGGTTAGCGGAAGGTGCCTGTTGCGGTGCTTTGGTGTCCTCAACGCTCATGGCGGTCCTCCCACGCCCGCTAACCGCCCACCACGGCGAATGCAGGTATCGTCAGAATCGTCTGTCCAGAATCCGTCGCGATCTGAACCGCTTGCGTAATCCTACCCGTTTTCCCCCCGGCGGTAAATGTGACCGGGACAACGTAGAGCGACTTGGGTTCCTCGACCTTGGGAACGGTTGCCGTGAGGCATTGGCAGTCAACACGGATCGAGGCAATGCGGAACGGCTTCTGGCCGCGCACGACGAGCTGCTTCGTGACTTTCTGACCGGGCTGCACTACACCCAAGAACAACGAGGACGGGCTCACCGCAATCGCCCCTTGGACCTGGCCCTCCACGGGCACCGGGATCTCCTTGGTCCGCGGGTCGTTGGTGATGAGCCAGAGATACTCCCTCACGTAGCCGGCTGGCGCGTCCTTGTCCAAGACGGCCTTCAAGTGATACGTGACCCGCCCGCCTTCACGCGAAGTCTCCGTCACCGCGCCGGACAAATGAGGGTTCCCGCTTCTGACCTCCGCAATCTGCCAATCGCCTCGGCCGGTGTACCGGACGCTAATCGTGCGTTCCGCAGAATTCCCCTGGGCCACGCCTCCGAAGGACACACTGGACGGCTCCAGAAGCACGTCGCTGAAAACGTGGACCTTCACGTGTAACTGGACCTGGGCGTACTGGGGCTTGTCGATCGTGACGGTGATTGTTGACCCTTGGTTGCCCAGGAACCGATCGCTGTTAATGTGCGCAATGATCGTCCCCTTCTCGTAAGTCTTGAGAGTGTCCTTTTCAATGCGAGCCGTGGTGCAGCCGCAGGTGACATGGACGCCGGCAATATGAACGTCTTCGAGATAGAGGTTCGTCAACTCGAACGCATACTCGGCCTTGGCCCCTCGGGCGACATTCCCGAAGTCATAGCTCCGCGCCGCAAACATCTTGTCAGCCCATTCCTGACCTTGAGCCGTTGCGGCAAGCGCGACGACAAACAGAAGAGAAGAGAGAGGAAGCGTTCGGGTCATTCTCTTCGCTCCTCAGACAATAGGCCGGACTTCCTGTTGTTCTCCTGGGACTGGTGGCAAGTGTCGCATCGCATCTTGCCCATCACCTCTGTCGCAGGCTGCACAGGACGGGACGGCAAGGCGTCCGGTCCGATCCGATTTCCTTCGGCGGCCGTCTTACCGCCCGAAACGTGCCGATTGAGTAGTTCAACCGCCTTCATGCAGACATCCACCGTCAGACGCCGGCACCGCTCAGTCTTTTCTTTGCTCTCGATCTTGCTGCCGGACGCATGGCACCACTTGCCGACCGACACATGACACAGCACGGACTCCGCCGTGGTGGCGACGATTTCGCGCTGGGTCGCGGGGCGGTACTTGGGGAGGCTCTCGCTTTCGTACCACGAAAACAGTTCGGCGATAAGTTCTTCCCGCCGCGGCTTGTCGGCGACGAACAACCCGATGGCCGCGGCGGCTCCGTTGAGCGCCCCACAAAGCGTCCCCCAACCACCGACTCCTCCTGCCCCGTACTTCATCATGTGCAGGGGAAAAGACGAGGGGGCCTCTCCACACTTATCGTTCAAACCAAGGAGGATGCCGCCGAAAAGAGCATACATGCAACCCCCGTCCGGGTAGATCGAATAGACCCTCTGACCGACCACCGTGGGATCGAGACGGCGGTAGGCCCAGGCATCCTGTTTGGAACCGGCGATCTTTTCGGCGGCGGGTGCGGAGACTGCCTCCGGCGAATCGTGGCAGCCAGTAAGAACGCTCGCGCCAACCGCTCCGGCGGCGAAGTTCAGCCAGGTTCTTCGTGTTAGTCCATTCATGGCTGCATTCATCGCGATCAGATCACCTGGAAAACGTACTTCAGCGAAAAATAGATGCCTACGAGTATGAATATCCACCCTGTAAGCATTCGAGCCCACCACTCGATCTTCGCCAGGACGTTATAGGCTCTCCCCACGGATTGAGCACTAGTGGCCAGCAGCACGGCGAACACCGCCACTGGGAGCGCGGTTCCCACGCCGTAGACCGCCGGCAGCGTGAAGCTGGAATTCACCTTGAGCGATAGCGGGACCAGGCTGCCGAAGAACAAGGCGGCCGAGGTCGGGCAGAAACTCAGCGCGAAGACAACGCCCAGCAAGAGCGCACCCCACACGCCCATCGCATCGACCCGTTTCTGGAGTCCCTCGCTCATGCCGCTCCCGCCCATGTTCAGTTGGATCAGCCCCAGGAGGAACATCCCCACGATGATGAGGATAGGTCCGAGGACCAGGTACATGTACTTCTGCAAGAACAGGGACATCTGCGGCACGGAAAGCACGCTCGCCACCAAGACGAAGGCCAGAGCGAGGTAGGCCAGCGTTCGGCCGAGGGTATAGAGCAGTCCGGTCAGGAAGACCTGCC
>CAZFKF010000682.1:0-4008 GCA_964518805.1 uncultured Planctomycetaceae bacterium
GCCGACCATCACCAGGGTCGCCGCCAGGCAAGCAAAGGCGGCGTACCAGCGATTGCGGTACACGATTTCGGCCCATTCATAACCCTCCGGCGTCGCCTTCTCTCGGCTGACGATTTGGCTGACCGGAATCGTGAGTTTGGCTCCCTTCTTCAGATCGCCCACCGGTTCCTCGATCTGCACGCGCACCATCTCCGTGGTTTCGATCAAGACGGCCACCTGCATCTTCGTGCCATCGCTTCTTTCGAGGACCGTCTGGCTCGGGCTGGCCCAATCGCTGAAGACCAGGAAGGCGATCATGGCGGCGAAGAAGGCGCCCGTTTGGAGCAGGTTCCGCTTGGCCGGCGGCGGGTCGGGAAGCTGCATGACGGCCACTTGCCGCCGGTCCTCGTCGCCGCGGAAGATCGCCGCCATGATCATCCCGATGACCACCGCGAACACGATGGATCCGATTACCCGGGCAATCCCCAAGTCGAAACCCAAGACGCGGGCCGTGAGGAAGATGGCCATCACGTTGATTGCCGGCCCGGAATAGAGAAACGCCGAAGCCGGTCCCAGGCCCGCCCCCACGCGGTAGATCCCCGCAAACATGGGCAGCACGCTGCACGAACAGACGGCCAGGACCGTGCCCGACACCGAGGCCACCGAGTAGGCTTCCAGCTTGTTGGCCTTCGGCCCCAGATGACGCAGCACGGCTTCCTTGTTGAGGAATGTGGCGATGCCGCCGGCAATGAACATGGCCGGCACCACGCAGGCCAGCGTGTGGTATCGGGCGTACCACTGGAGCATGTAGAACGCCTCCATGATGGCGTTCTGAATCTTCGGGTCGGTGAAGTTCAGGAAATAGGCAATCGCAAAGACGGACGCCAGCCCGGCGAAAATCGTCCATTCCTTCTTCATAATGCTCCTCCGCCGGGCGGCTCGCGCCCGGGATCGCTATTTGGCTAATTAACCAATCATTTGCGAAAAAAGGAAACCCTCATTCCTTGTTGGCCAGGACGCCGCGGTGCCGGCTCGCGTTGCACTGCATCACCGACTCGACGCATTCCAGAAAACCCGTCACGCATCGAACGCGCAAACGGTAATACACCTGCAAGCCGCGTTTGTCGTCCTCGACGATTCCCGCATTCTTGAGGATCGCCAGGTGTCGGGAGACCGTGGACATGTCGGCGCCCACCATCTCGGTGAGTTCGCAGACGCACCGTTCGCTGTGGTTGGCCAATTCATCGACGATGAACAGCCGGGTGGGGTGGGCCATCGCCTTGATGATTCTTGCGCGCGCGTCGTACTTGGCCCGGGTTTTGGCGTCCATGGTTCTCTCTTATCGGCTGAAGATACTTGGCAGTTTAGCCAAATAGCCTTCGCTTTGTCAATGGCCACTCGCGATTCGCCGTGCCGCCGGCCGTCAAACCGCATGTTCGTCCGCCAGAACGCCCCCCGGTGTTGGCGCCCCGGACGCAGGCACGAAATACCGCCCCTGGAAATACAGCGCGACGTTCACCAATCCGATCATGACGGGCACCTCCACGAGTGGTCCAATCACCGCTGCGAAGGCCGCGCCATGGTGGATCGTGAAGACCGCCACGGCCACGGCAATCGCCAACTCGAAGTTGTTGCTGGCGGCCGTGAACGACAGCGTCGCCGTCTGGGCGTAGTTGGCCCCCATCTTCCGCCCCATGGCGAAGCTCACCAGGAACATCACCACGAAATAGATCAACAGCGGCACGGCGATTCCCAGCACATGCAGCGGCCGATCCACGATCTTCTCGCCCTGGAGGCTGAACATCACGACGATCGTGAAGAGAAGGGCAATCAGGGTGATCGGGCTGATCTTGGGAATGAACTTCTGCTCATACCAGCCGTGCCTGGTGGAGAATCGACATGTGCTTGGAAACCGTGGACTGAGCCAGACCCAACAGTTCGACGATCTGACAGACGCACAACTCCCGTCCCAGCACCGCCATCAGGATACGGACCCGATTCTCGTCGGCCAGCGCCTTCATCACGGCCATCAGTTCGCGCATTCCGGTCCTCGACTATACATCGCCATTTATCGATATAATATCCGATCACCTTGACGGGAACAAGAGGCCTTTCGGTTCTGCACACCCCATTTCTTGACCCCTGACCGGCCCCACCCGGACGATAGGCCGCGCGCGGCATGGCCTTGAAGCCGGGGATCTCCATCGCCTCTCTCAGCCAGGACGACCTGTTTCGGCAGATCATGACAACGGATATACTGCACGAGCAGCCGTTCGGTAGCTTGCAGGCGGTTTACCAAGTCCATCGGCCAGTGGATGGGAGACATCGACCCGGCAAATTTGCGCAAGCGTCAGACGCTCGGAGCGTAAGGAAAGCCCGATTCCCACTGGGGAGGATATCTGTGAATTGGCGATTACACGCGGCATTGGCATGTGCCACCTGCTTTGCGACAACTCCTGTGCACGCCGGCGACTGGCCCCAGTTTCGTTACGATGCAGGACGGACGGCGGCATCGCCCGATGAACTACCCGCTGGGCTCCATCTCCGCTGGACGCGCACGCTGCCGGCGGCCCGGCCGGCGTTCCCCGGTGAAGTCCGGCTGTCCTACGACGCCGCCTACGAACCGGTGGTGTTTGGCCACACGATGCTGGTGCCGTCGATGGTCTCGGATAGCGTGACGGCGCTGGACACCGAGACGGGCGTCGAACGTTGGCGATTCATGGCCGAGGGACCTGTTCGCTTCGCTCCTGTTGCCTGGGACGGAAAGGTCTTTTTCGTCTCGGACGACGGTTACTTGTATTGCCTCAACGGCGACGGTTCGCTGCGTTGGAAGTATCGCGGCCTGCCCGAGGGCCGAAAGGACCGCAAGCTGTTGGGGCATGGACGGTTGATTTCGTTGTGGCCTGCCCGCGGCGGTCCCGTGCTGGCCGACGGCGTCGTCTATTTTGCGGCGGGATTGTGGCCTACCGAGGGCGTGTTTGTTCACGCGCTGGACGCCAAGTCCGGAAGACCCATCTGGTCAAACACGGCGTGCGACCGCATCCCGGCGAGCAACTTGGACCATGGCGTCGAAGCGATCGCCGGGCTCTCGCCCCAGGGATATCTGGCGGTCGTCGGGGACCGCTTGATCGTTCCGTGCGGCCAGCAACTGCCTGCCTTTCTCGACCGGAAGACGGGCAATCTGGCGAGTTACACCACGGGTTGGGGCGGCCGGATCGGATTGCCGAAAGGCTGTTGGTTCGTGGCCGGGGTCGGCAACTATCTCAGTCACGCAGGCGACCTGTACGACATTGGCCGTCGCAACGAGGAACGACTCGACAAGCCGAAGCCCGGCACCCGGAACTTCAAGCCCATGCTGTACCCGGGCGGATGGACTCGGATCGACATCGAACGGGCCAACCAACGCGAACTTGACTCCTTTCAACAGCCGGTCCTCACGCCGGATGTTATGTATGAGTCCCGTGGAGGCATCGTGGCTCGTGACCTGAAGGAGTACAGCCTTCAGGCCAGAACGAAGGACAATATTCCGGCACACCGGGGCGGCGACGAGCTGCCGGACCATTTCGGAGGCATCTTCCGCCAGCTTTGGCAATTCCCGTCGACGCTGGCTGTCCACATCAAGGCCGGAAGGAATCTGTATGTCGGCGCGGCGGGAGTGGTCGAAGCGATCGACACAGCCGCGACTCAAGGCCCCAGAGTCGTCTGGCGTGCGGAGTTCAAGGGCACGCCGCGGAGAATGCTGGCGGCCGACGAACGACTGTTCATCGTAACGGCCGAAGGCACGATCCTCGCGTTTGCCGCGGGAGCGGCTGGCGACGTGACCAGGCACGAGGCGACTCCGGACTTGCCGCCTTCGGCAGACAAGTGGACTGCGCGGGCCGGAGAAATCCTCGCCGCTACGGGAGTGCGCGATGGCTACGCGCTGGTGTTGGGAGTTGACGGCGGCCGGCTGGTCGAGGAACTTGCGCGGCGTTCGTCCCTGCAAATCATCGCCGTGGACGAGGATGCCGACAAGGTTGCCAGACTTCG
>CAZFKF010000683.1:0-4001 GCA_964518805.1 uncultured Planctomycetaceae bacterium
CGCGAACCAGCCTGTTGGATCGCGTCCTTCACCTCGGACATGCAATCCTCCGGCGAGCCGGTGACCAGGGTGCCCAGGTTGTCGACGCCGGCGCAGATCGCGGGCCGGACCCAGGGGGCGGCCTCGGCGATCGAAGGGCCGGCGGAACGGTCGGCCCAACTGAGCACTTGCACCGGATAGCCGGCGAATCGCTTGAAATCCAGCGCGTTGCCGCACACGTGCAGGATGTTGAACGTGCCCTGCCGGACCGCGTCCAGGATCTTCAGATCCCCCGGCTGCACCACGCGATCGTAGGTGCCGGCCCCGTTCTCCGGAGAATCGACCCAGTCGTCGCGCACCGAGAGATAGATCCCGTCGGCGCCCGCGGCGAGGCACTGCCGGGCGAAGTTGGCCGTCGATTCGGCAATGACGTCCAGGGCCCGAGCCAGGGCCGCAGGCGCCTCGCAGAGCAGTCGTGACATGGCAGCGTCCTTGGGGTCCTTTCCGGCGTCCATCACCGGCGGACCGTGAAGGCCGGTGTCGGGCACGGTCATCTGCCGCAACGTGCTCCAGGAATTGAAGACCGTGGTGGCCATGCGCAGTTGTCCGCCGTAACGCTTGGCCAGCGTCCCGATCAGTTCGAGCTGCCGACCGAAGCTGTCCTCATCGCCGCGGAGGACCGAGAGCCGGTCCAAGTCGCTCGCGCCGGCAATCACGCCCGTCAACATGCCGGTACGCGGGTAGCGGTTGTCGTCCATGATTTTGAGGAAATCGAGGTCGTACCCCTCGACGTGGCGCACGTGGGCCTCCACGGCCTTCGCCCCGGCGGCGCAGTCGGCGGGAAAATGATACCAGAACGACACGGGTGGGCGGTCCGGCCGGCGACCTTCCAGGACGGCAGTGACGCGTTCAATCTTGTTCATGCTCTGAAGTACCGTTTGCGAGGGATACGAGGCGGGGTCTGCGAAGGGCCCTTGGCGTCCGGCGATCCTTCCGGCGCTTGTTACGCCACAGCCCATTTCATTGTACGTCCCGAGGCTATGGCGGCGAGTGAGGGTGGTATTTTGGCATCTCCGCTCGCGCGATGCCCCAACGGGACTCAGAGAGCCGAATCGCGATCGGCCGGCCCGAGGCTCAGTCCACGTACTTCACGCACGCCAGACGGCGGCGGATGGCGCGGCGGAATTCGACGGCGGGGTAGCCAACGATCAGGGCCACGCCCACCTTGTTCTCCTCGGGAATGCCATAGCGGAGTTTCAGGGGTTTGTCGCGGGTCAAGGCCACGCTCGTGCCGAGCATGCAACTGCCCAGTCCCAGCGCCTCGGCGGCCAGCATGGCATAGGTGGCCACGATCGTGCAATCGGCCGCATCGCCCATGGGGCCGACGTGGAAGAGCATCGCTGCCGGCGCGTCGTACGTGAACTTGTCGTGTCCCTGTTTGAGCGCCGTCGGGAGCATTTCCAGCAAGGGACGGATGAAGTGGCGAAACACCTCATACTGGTATTTGCCGATGAACGGCCGCATCAGGCCCAGGACGAAGGGATTGAAGAACCGCCCCATCTTCTCAAAACTGCGGCACGCATCCGCGGTGAATGCCTGAACGCTCGCGCGGTTGGTGAACACGCTCACGCCCACCTCGTGCGGCGGGATGCCCATCGGCGCAGCCGTTGCCACGCGCACGATCCGCTCGAGGATCTCACGGGACACTTCGCGGGCCTGGAACTTGCGCACGCTGCGGCGGGCGACGGCCAGGGCTTCCAACTGGTCGGCGGTTGCGCGGCGCTCGGGCAAAGGCAATTCCATGCAATCGTCCGGGCGCATGCCCCGGCCCGAAACGCTGATCGCCCCCTTCGGGCACACGGCCATGCAGTGACCGCAGGCGATACAGCCGAGAAACAGACCTCGCCCGACCTTGATCTTGCCGTTCTCCCGGGAAAGGACCTCATCGGGACAGGTGGCGACACATTGGCCGCAAGCCGAACATTTCGACTCATCGACCGTCGGAAGCCCGCGTTCCTGGAGACCGTATCCCATGCGACGATCCTCGTAGAAGGTTGTCTGTGGCAGCAGTCCCGTCCGGCGACGTTACCGCACTCCGCCGAACCTGCCGTTTCGCATCCAACATACCAGATAGAGCAGCCCCATGACCAGCCACGGCGCGAGGACGATGTTCAGCAAGAACGGCTCATCGGCCGCCGCGAACAAGACCAAGGAGCCAAGAATCAGAAGGCCACCGACTCCTTCCCATCGCCACGCGAGCACGCAGCCCATCAGCATCGTCAGCGCGACAACACCGAACAGAGTCTCTCGCCGCGATGCCGTAAGCGGATTCGGCACGCCATCGCCCATGGTAAGGAGAACCAGGAGAGCGAAGAGGGGGATGGCAATCGCCCTGGCGGTCCATCGACTGACGACAACCATCCAGGGCTCGGTGAAGAGGTCGGCGCGGACCGTGGTGTCACCCGTTGACGGTGCAGTCCGACTATTGCGATAGCGTCTGACGACCACGCCGACGCAGAGGATCCCCCCGCCCAGAAGCCCAACCGCGTAAGCCGCCAGATGGGCCAACGAATCGGCGAAGAATGCGTGATGATGCCCCTTGGGGACACGCGTTTCGAGCGGCTCGGGGAGCACGAAGCCGCCGGCTTTGGCAAGTTGATAGCCCGTGGTTCCCGCCAACAGCGAGGCGACCGCCATGACGACCAGCAGACAGGCAATCGGCCGAATGAGATCGGCGGCGTCGAACTTCGGCCAAGACCCCGCGCTGGAGGCCAATGCCGCGACAACACCGAGGATCAGGCCGACCCACCAGGTCGCCAACGTCCCCCAGCCCAAGGCGAGAAGTGTGGGCGACTCGGTGGCAAGCAGGGGAGCGTGCCCAATCGTGAAGTACTCGACGCAGACCCGTGCCGTCACCTGATCGTGGCAGACGCCGTAGAGGATTGCCGAGGCCGTGCACAGAACGACGATCTTCAAAGACCGCATAATCGGTGGCGCGCAGAAGGCCAGGATGCGCAACCTCAGTCGAGTTCTTCCTCGACCAGGTACATCTTGGCGTCTTTGGTGGCAAGATAATAGTACTTCTTCGGCCCGGTGAACGTGAAACGGCCGCCGGGCGGCATCCAGATTTCGTCGTACGCGTAGGCGGTCGCTTTGTCGTCGACCACGGTGAAGGTCTTGCGGGTCGTTTGGGCCGCGGCGTAGAGCACGGACTGGCCGTCGGGTGTAAACGTGACGTAACCCACCATGCCGTAGCGCGGCTTGCGTTTGCCGTCGACCACGGCGAATGTGACCTTGCCGCTTCGGGCGATGTAGGCCAGACGCCGGCCGCTGGGGCTGAAGGTCAGGGTGCCGTCGCCCACGCGATCGAAGGGTCGACCTTCCTTATCATCCAGCACAACCATCGCCTGGTCGCCAAGCCGTGCCGTGTAGGCCAGGGCCGCGCTTTGGCGGCTGAAGAGCATCTGCCCGATCCGGTCGTAGAGCTTTCCCGACTTCCCGTCCAAAACGGCCTGCCACTGCTTGCCGGTCTGGGCCGCGTAGACCAGCCGTTTGGAATCGAGGCTGAACTGGAGCGTTCCTTCGCCGATCGCATCGAACTCCGTGCCCGGCTTGCCGTCGGCCACGACGAACCACTTCTCGCCCTGCAACACGGCGTAGGCCACGCGCCGGCCGTCGGGACTGATGGCCAGGTCGCCGAGGTTGTCGTACGGAGTCTGCGCTTTGCCGTCGAGCACGAGGGACCACTTCTTGTTCACCTGCGCGGCGTAGGCCAGCCGGGTCCCGTCGCGGCTGAAATGCAGTCCGCTGGCCGAGCCAAGAAACTCGTACGGGCCGATCTCCTTCCCGTCGGCGACCACGTACCACGCGCCGCCCTTCTGAACGCCGTAGGCCATGTGGACGCCGTCGGCACTGAACGCGATCCGGCCCTCAAAGACCAGGTCGTACGTTGCGCCGGGTTTCCCGTCGACGACGACCGCGCGCCGGCCGTCGGGAAGCATCGCCACAAAGGCCAAATGGGC
>CAZFKF010000684.1:0-3995 GCA_964518805.1 uncultured Planctomycetaceae bacterium
GGGGAGCGCGGAGAACATGCAGCGCATCCACCGCGAACTGAAGTCCGCCGGAATCCTCGTTCCCTATTTCGCCGCCTACTCCGGCGCCGGTCGCGAGGGAATGCTCCGCATCGCGGTCTTCGCTACGCACACTTGCGAGATGCTCGATCGGCTCTTGTCTGAGCTACGGCGTGTTGTCTGACCCTCTCCTTCGGCGGCGTCGGCCGGGGCGAACTGTGGGTTGTGGACGCGGCGTACGGGTGTATGGCATGCTCTCACGACAGAGAGCGTCGGTCGAGCATGGAAGCGACCGTGGCGGTTCTCACGCCGACCCTGGGCAAACGCCGCGTGACGGCATGCCACGCAGCCAGAATTGCCGACCGTCAGGTCAAGTCTGTTCGTCAACAATCGAAAGCGTACGGGACATCACGAAATGGCTATTGCACTCAAAACTCGGAACGATGGCGAAACCAAATCTCTCGTACAGCCGACGAGCAGCATGATTGTCGCGGTGCACTTGGAGCATAAGCAAGTCAAAGTGACCCTTGTTGGGCTTGGTTCTGCGCGCTTCCGATGCCCAGTCCTGTGCCTCGAAAATCACATGTCGCATGATCTGGTTCGCATATCGCCATTCCCGATCCGGGGGCTGCCCCCGAAAACGAATGTCGATTCCGAGTTGCGGAATGATCAGCAGGGAGACGTATTCACCGCTGGGCGGCGGCCATCGCCGCCGCGTCGGCCCCAAAGACGCAAAGCCGACGATCGAGTCAGCCTCATCGCGGAATACCCAAACTCGCGTGGACCACTTTCGCATGGAATCGAGAACATCTGAGCCGGTAATCCACGCCGTGGCAGCCCTTGCCCACGGATCATCTCCACAGTGCAGGCCAGCCATGGCGGGCTGGTCTGCTTCTGTGAAAGGATCGGATAGAGTTGAAAGCCCATTTACCGGCTCCGTGGGCGCGACGGCAGACGCCGCGCCTGCACGCCCGTCGCGGGGCAATCCAACGCTTCGCGCAGCGAATTCGCCTGAGTTGGCGTGAGTTCGTGATCCTCCTGGAAACTTGCCACGGCATCCAGGATCTCTGCGACCTCCAAGTCGGGCCACAACTCGATCGGTTCAACTTGCAGTGCCTCCGCAAGTTTGAGAATCGTCTTCTTCTGCGGACGCGCCTGTCGGTTGAGCATGTGTGAAATCGCCGATTGCGAACAACCTGTGCGTTCGGCCAGTTCGCTTTGTGTCATGTGTTTGCGGTCGAGGATCACACGCAGTCGTTCTGCAAACGCCGCTTCTTCGCGATTCATGCGACCGACTTCCGTGGCAAGGGCAGCGGTAACCGCTGCTGCTTCCGTCTCTGATCCGATCACGTCCATGCCGTAGCGTTTGTTGTGAGGATTAAGGAACAGCGCGTCGGCAATCGTGGTGCGCGCGCGGTAGCGTTCCTCCTCCGTTGCTTCTCTGGAATCGAGCACCGCGAACATGGACATCACGACACGCTGCAAGTCGTCGCTGCACTCAAGAAAGGCTCTGATCAATTCGCGCTGGTCGCACGTCAGCGAGATTACTGATCGCAAGACGTCGGTTGGAACGTCGTTGGGATTCATCAAAGTCGTATACATTGGAAGCCTCAAAGGTCTTCGGTCCCAAACCCTGGAGCCCGCTCCGCGACAACCGATCAGCGTCCCAACATGATTGCTTTTGAGATCGGGGTCAGCAACTCGTCTCGCCGCATCAAACCCAACACCCAAATCGCACAGTGGTCAGGAGCCGCGGAAAGGAAGTTGCAGAACACGACCTTCAGGCCCGACGGACAGCAGCAACTGCCTTCCAGCAACAAGGTTGCCAGGCCACTATCCCCGATCGGTTCCCACGGAACATCCACGACCAAGGGCTCGACAGCATTCCACCACCGCAACTTCATTACATGTCGGCGCAACTCCGCCCGTGACGAGAGACGCGGCAAGAGATAATGAAAATCCTGAAACGCAGGTCGACATATTCGAACTTTCGATTGCGGAGGCTGGGCCGAAGTACGTGCGCCTGGCTCTCTTATCGGCTCACACATGACTAGTATATGACTTAATTATGACCTGTCAAGTTCATTCAACCGGGATTCCTTGCGCCTTGCCTCCTAAGATTCAGTGGAATCACGAGTTATGTCGTGTAACGTCTGTCAAGTTCCTGAAAACAGAGCGAAGAAACAAGGGAGTGCGATGCCACTAATGACCGGGGCCATTTCAGCACTTGGCCATTTCACTTGCATCGCCTTGCGATCGACATTGCGTCTTCCCGCGGGTCGAAGCTTCGCCGGTTACTTCTCGGGCGACAGGAACAGGCCCAGTTCGGAGATTGCCGGGCAGGCGGAGGCCTTGGTGACGCGCAGGCGGACCTTGGACGCGGTGGTGTTGGGCGTGCGGAGCATGCGTTGGTTGCCGATGCTCGTGGCCGTGGCGAACGGCTTCCAGGCCTGGCCGTCCCACGAGTCCAAGGCGATGCTGTCGACGCGCTGTCCCAGCGGGAGGTACTCGCGCACGCGGACTACGTTGAATGTGACCGGGCGGCCCAGCTCGAGGACCAATTCGCCGCTGGTCACGCCGTCGTCGGTGGCCCAATAGGTGTCGCGCTTGCCGTCGGCGACGTTGGCCGGGGCGAACTGCGGGGCGTGGGCGCGGGTGTTGCTGGCCGTGGCCTTGGCGCCGCGGGCCAGGTCGGTGGCGAAGGTGGCGTCGAGCACTTGACGCCATTGACGCAGTGTCTTGGCGTCGTTCTCGTGGATCTGACCGCGGCGGTCGGGCGGGATGTTGAGGATCAGGTTGCAGCCGCGGCCCACGGACTCGTAGTAGATCTTCAGCAGGTGATCGACCGATTTGACGGCCTTGTCTTCGGCCGAGTGATAGAACCAGCCCGGTCGGATCGACACGTCGACCTCGGCCGGGAGCCAATCGGCCCCGTGGCGCTGGCCGGCGTTGAGCATTTTGGGATCGGCCAGGCCCGGCAGGGCATTCTTGCGGTCGATGGTGGCCCAGCAGGTCTCGCCGGCGAAGCCCGACTCGTTGCCCACCCAGCGGCAATCCGGCCCGCCGTCGCTGAACATGCACGCGCCCGGCTGAAGTTCGCGCACGATCTTCCAGGTGTTGTCCCAGTCGTAGTAGGTGCGGTTGTCGATCTTCCGCGTGGTGCGCGCGCCGCCATAGTAGCCATCGCCGCCGTTGGCCCCGTCGAACCAGACCTCGAAGATCGGCCCATAGTTGGTCATCAGCTCGCGAAGCTGGTTGCGGTAATAGGTGACATACTCGGGCCGGCCGTAGTCCTTGTGGTTGCGGTCCCAGGGCGACAGGTACGTGCCGAACCTGAGGCCGTGCCTCCGGCATGCCTCGGAGATCTCCTTGACCATGTCTCCCTTGCCGCCGCGCCACGGGCTGTTCTTCACCGAATGCTCGGTGTATTGGCTGGGCCAGAGGCAGAATCCGTCGTGGTGCTTGCAGGTGAGCATCAACCCGCGCATGCCGGCCGCTTTGGCAGTGCGGGCGATCTGGTCGGCGTCGAAATCGGTGGGATGGAACACCTTCTCCGATTCGTCGCCGTAGCCCCACTCCTTATCGGTGAACGTGTTCGGGCCGAAATGCAGAAAGCCGTAGACCTCCAGGTCGTGCCAGGCGAGTTGCCGCGGACTGGGGACCGGGCCGAACGGCTTGGGCGGCTCGGCGGACAGACGTGCGACCGCCGAAAGTAGCACGACGCAAGTTGACATGAGCGGGGTCTTCAAGGGATTCTCCTTGCGCAGGAAGGATGCGAGTGATTTCTTGGTTTGTTGGTCTGAAGCGCGAAAGGGCGAAAACGCGAAAACGGGCGGACAGGGAATCGCAAATCGAACGCAGTCCACACCTGCCTTCGCGTTTTCGCCCTTTCGCGCTTTCGCGATCTGTTGTGGATACTGAGGTGTCAATTGGGTCGGCAAATGCCCTCACCCCCGGCCCCTCTCCCGCCCGGCGGGAGAGGGGAGGCGGCCCGCCGC
>CAZFKF010000685.1:0-3984 GCA_964518805.1 uncultured Planctomycetaceae bacterium
TCTAACATCCAGCCGACAAGCTGGGATGCGGTGGGCGGGGCGGGGAGCATAGCCCCGGACGAACCGCACGTGGCCCTGGTCGTGAGCCAGACCCAGGACGTCCACGACGCGGTGGCCGGCCTGCTGACCCTCTTAGGGCGGCGCCGCTTCGAGGCCTTGTACGGCTCCCGGCCTTGGGAATCGCTCGAAACGGGCGCGTGCCCGCGGCTCGGAGGCTGGGCACCGAAGCCGCGCTGGATCGCGGCCAATCCGGCGAAGCTGCCCGATCCGCGGCCGGAAGCCCTGCGGGCACTCGCCGTGCGACGCGAGCCGGCCGTGGGGCAGGAGGCGTGGCGCCGCAAACTGCCCGGCGGGTCGGAACTCAACTCGGTGGTGCTGGGCCAAGCCGGCGCCAGGCTCCCGCTTACCCTGAGCGTGACGCTTCCCGGCCGGCACGTGGCCGTCAGCGGCGGCGATGCCGCCATCAGGTCGCCGGAGTTGCTGCTGACCGAACGCGGGCCCTGGGGCGAGGCGGTTCGCGAGTGGCTCGACGGCATCCTGCCTTGGATGCCACACCGCAGCAACGCCGAGTTGGCACGCAGGTTCGACGTCCGGCCCGTCCCGCTTCGCGCGGACGAGAACGCCTCCAAGGTCGCACGCTTGCGGTTCAGCCTCCCGGCCTGCGCCGACCCGGGCCGCGCGTACTTCGAGGTTCTCTTCTCGCGCGAAGACGGCCTGCCGCGGACCTGGGAATCGATCTTCGACGGCCGTCTCACTCAGCGGCTTCGTTTCGAGCGCAGCGAAGCCGGCCGGCCGGGTCGCCTGCAAAAGGTGGTGCTCGAAGACGCGACCGGCAGAGCGATCCTCTGCTGGGTGGCATTCGCCGGTTCCGGCCCGATCCCGCCCGTGGTCGCAGAGGACAGAGAGGCCGAAGGGTATGTCTGCCTCGACGGCCGAACGGCCGAGCCGAAACGCGACGCCGCGTTCTCGCGGGCCTTGAACGCCTTGCGAAAACGCGATTGGCCCTCGGCTGCCCAGGAGCTTCAGACGACGCTCCAGGCCCATCCGCGCCATCCCTTGGCTCTCGTGCTTCTGGCCTGGTGCTGGGAGCGGCACCCCGGCACCGCCCCGCGCGACGCGTACCTGGCCTGGCTGCGGGACGCAGCCGCCAGTCCGGCCAACGGGGCGGTGCGGTTCATTGCCCAGGGCCATTTTCCGAGCCTTCGGGCCGCCGAGTTGTATGAGATCGCTGCCTGTCAATCGGCCTCGTCGCGGACCGGCGGAGACCTCGAACAGCTTGCGCGGATCGCCTTGGAGGCGGGCCGTGCGCAGAATGCGTTGGAGCACATCGAAGCCTCACTCAAGGCCGCAGAGGGCCCGCACGAGCAATGGCGACGCGAACGCCTTGAACTCGATATCCTCCTGAGACTGGGCCGCCGCGAGCAGGTTTCACAGAAGGCACTGGGCATGTGCAGCCGACCGGCGACTCTGCCGAGCGACATGGCGGACGTGGCCGCATTCCTGGCGAAGCACGAGTTGTGGGAGCCGGCCGATCGGTTGTTCGAGAAGGCCCTGGCCAGCAAGGATCTTAGCGCTTCGAGCCGCCAAGAATTGCTGTTGCGCAGGGCGGCGGTGCAGCGCGGGCTGGTCCGATGGCGCTCCCTGTTGGCCGCTGCCACGGCTTCGCCGGGCATACCCTCGGATCGCGGCACCGAGGTCGACCAAGTGCTCGGGGAATTGACCGAACCCGGCGATGCCCAAGCCGCCGCGGTTCTGGCTGCCGAGACCAAGGACGTGCGGATCCGCAACCGGCTGCTGGTGCGCCAGGCCGAATTGGCGATCGACGCCAAACTGGCCAGCGACCTGGCCTGGCAAGTCCATCAGGCAGGCGGATTGCCGGCCGAGCGGATTGCCTGGGCCTGCCGCTTATGGAACGCGGACGGTCAACCCGGCCGGACAATCGACGTGCTGGAGAGCCGGCTGCGCCGCGGCAAGGCACTCGGTCAACGGGAGTTGAGCGAACTGGCAGCCGCCTATCGCCACTCCAATCGCCCGACGGACGCCCGGCGGGCCGAGACCACGCCCGCCGAGCTCGCGCCGAGGAATCCGAACCTTCAGGAACCGCCCAGCATGGGCGGAGGAATGGGGATGTTCTAGCCGCTACTTGGGCAGCATCACGCCCTTGAGGAACCAGCCGTCGGGCTCGGTGGTCATCTGGATGCCTGCGGGGCCGAGGTAGCGGCGGACGAATTCGTAGTCGGGCATGGCCTTGGGGTCGATCTGCTGCTTGCGGACGACTCCCTTCTTGCCGGCGCCGAAGGCCGTGTTCAGCACGCGGCCGAACATCGTCTCGCTTTCGGGCATCTTGCCTTGGCGAATCAACTCGTAGGTCGGCCGGGCCTGCTCGTCGGTGCGCCCGAAGGTCCGCAGCGACTGCATCGACGCCTGGAAGTTGTTCAGCGTCTTCTGCACGGCCTTGTACTCGATGGAACTGGCCAGCGAGTTGCGGGGGTCCGGCTTGGCCAGGATCTTGGCCAGGAAATCGTAGTGCGAGGCGACCAGCAGGTGCCCCGCCGCCGCCGTCACCGCCGCATTGGGGAACAGCGCGTTCTCGCGGCTCTGGGGGGCGGGCGCCTGGCCGGGTTCGCCGGGCTGGAGGGCGGGCAGGTCCAGCGTCACCGCCGGCACGGCCGACTTGTCCTCCGGCACGCTCTCCCAAATCACGTGGTCGCCCAACTTCCGCTGCTGCATCTCCCGGTCGTTCTTGAACATTTTGGCCAATGCGGCGGCCACGGCCTTCTCGCCCTTTTCGCCCTTGGTCTCGATGGCGAACACAAGCCGCTCGCTGGTCGTCGTGATCGGCACCTGGTAATCGGCGACGACGCTGACACGGTTGCCCAAGTGAACCACCAACTCGTTGCGGAGATCGATTTGCGGGCCGTTGGGGTCCTTTTTCAGGCCCTCCAGCACTTCCTTCCAGATGCCGGTGTCATCGCCCTGGCCCACCATGGCGTCAAACAATGGTCCGATGTTGTCGAACGCGTTCAGCACGTCGATGTAAAACGTAGCGTAGCTGGCCACGTTGCTCGGCACCCACGGCTGCGGTGTGAACTCTTTGCCGTTGGGGAACGTGAAGATCTTCATCGAAAGCTCGTGGGGCGGCGGCGCCCAGATGGCCGTGCGGTGGACGACCTGCATCTTGTCCGCGTTGAAGTCGATGAAGCCGCCCACCCCCTGAACCGCCGCGAATCCTTGACTCTTGAACACCTCGAGCAGCGACTTGCCTTTGCGTTGCGCGCGCTCGCGGCGCACGATGCGCATAATCTCGATGTATCCCAGCGGCTGAACGTACCAGCGGGCCTGGGGGGTCACTTTGCCCGCGTCTTTTTGGCACCGCTTCATCACGGCCTGGAACGAGGCGACGTCCGCCAAGCAGGCACTCTTCTTGCCGTTGAGCCGGGCGAGGATGCCCTCGATCGTCGCAACGTGGTCCCCGGCGATCAGGACGTCCTTGCGTTGAACCCAAACCGAGGTCTGCTCCGGACGGTCGATGTCCCGGTCATGGGCCCGAGGCAAGTCGAACACCTGGGCCGGGACGCCGGCCAATTCGGCCGACCGCTTCGTGGCCCCCTGCTTCGCCAGGGTGGCCGTGACCTTCTGCATCAAGGCCGTGGCTTGTTCCTCGTGGCCGGTAATGTCGCACACCATGGCCAGCGCGACCTTGTCCGGCCCGACCTGGATCAGGCCCACGGCCACTTCGCCCGACGGCACCCCGCGAAAATCATCGAGGCTCAATCCCAGCCGCTCGCGGACGTTCGACCACCTCTCGTCGAACTGCCGGCGAAGGTCCTCGGCAAACGGCTTCATCACGGGGTCTTTGAGCAGTTGCCCCACCTGAGTCTTGTTGAATTCCTCGGTGAGGTGTTTGGAATTCGGCGCCGAGACGAACCCCCGGGTGGTATCCGGAAACAGATTCTCGCAGGGCGGCACCGCCAACGCACAATC
>CAZFKF010000686.1:0-3978 GCA_964518805.1 uncultured Planctomycetaceae bacterium
CGCTGCCTGCGGGGCGAATCGTGCTGCCGCAATACGGATGGGCGGCTTTCGAGCCGGGCGGGGCGTTTCGGGCCTATTCGGCCTACTGGCCCGACACGCGCAAACGGGTCGATTTCCTCGACGAAGGCCCCGGCGGCCTGCGATTCCTCAATCCCCGTGGCGATTCCGTGGAAGGCAGCAAGGCGATCCGCCTCTGGAGCGGCCCGCAATTGCTCTGGAGCGTCGATCCCGCCACGGCCACCGCCAAGGTTCAAGGCGAGTCCTTGGCCCTGAACCGGCCCACCCCGGCGCCGCTTACGCAGTTGTCGTTCGACTTCAGCCAAGGACTCGGCAACTGGGTCCCAACGGCCGGCGTGCTCAGGGTCGAGAAAGGCGACGGCGGCGTGAAGCTGGCCATCGTCAGCGAAGATCCTCAATTGAACTCTCCAGCGCTTTCGTTGGCCGGGCGTTCCTCGGACGTCCTCGAACTGACCCTCTCGGCCACCGCCGGCGCCTTAGGGCAGATCTACTTCGCCACGTCCGACGAGGGCCTCAGCCCGCGCCAGGAGGTCCAGTTTCCCGTCACCGGCGATGGAAAGCCGCACACGATTGCGATTCCCGTGGGACAACATCCCCGCTGGGCCGGCCACCGCGTGACCGGGATTCGGCTGGACCCGATCCACGGCCCGCCGCAGGCCACCGTCGTGCTCTACCGGCTCAAGCTGCGATGAGCTGCATGACGCCGGCGGCGGCAATCGGCCTGACAATCGAAGTGTCCAGGAAATCGCTCAGGGCAGCGTTGCTCGCACGTCTCCGGCGTGCGCGCCCCGTGGATCAGTCGGTCAGTTCGCGTTCGATCTGTTCGAGCGTTTTGCCCTTGGTCTCGGGCAGGAGGCGCAGAACAAAGAAGAACCCCACCACGCAGATGGCCGAATAGAGCCAGAACGTGCGCGCGGTGCCGAGGCCGTCTCGGAGCATCGGGAAGGTGAACGTAAGGATGAAGCAGGCGCTCCAAAGCGAGAAGACGGAGACCGACATGGCGGCCCCGCGGATGCGATTGGGAAAGATTTCGGAAAGGACGACCCAGGTCACCGGCGCCAGCGTCAAAGCGTAGCAACCGATGGCCGCCAGGGTGAGGACCAGCAGAAGCAGCCCGCCTTGCTCGAAGTGGTAGCTGGCGCCGATCAGAAGGTGGGTTGCGGTGAGGCCGGCGAAACCGAGCAGCATTAAGACGCGGCGGCCGACGCGATCCACGCTCCAAACCGCCAGCACTGTGAAAACCAGATTGACCGCCCCAATCACCACGATATTCAACAAGGCGTCGCCGAGATTGAACCCGGCCGCGCGGAACAGCGATGCGGCATAGTAGAAGATTACGTTGATGCCGCACCACTGCTGAAGGATGGCCAGCGTCACTCCCATGGTGAGAATGGCGAACGTTCGCGGCTGCAGCAGGTCGCCGAAGTTCACCCTCTCGATCTCGCCGACCAGAGTCGCTTCGATATTCTCCAGTTCGCGGTCGGCAAATGCGTCGCCGCCGATCCGCGCGAGGACCGCGCGACCCGCGGCCGACTGCCCGTTCTTGACCAGCCACCGGGGGCTCTCGGGAACGAAGAACATCAAGACGAAGAACAAGCACGCGGGCGCCGCGGTCACGCCGAACATCCAGCGCCATCCAGACGCGACATTCCACGCCTCCTGGTCGCCGCCCCCTCCGAGCCACGCGATGGCATAGTTGACCACCTGGGCCAGCAAGATCCCGATCACGATGGTGAACTGGTTCATCGACACCAGCCGCCCGCGCACGGCCGCGGGCGCGACCTCGGCGATGTACATCGGCGACAGGTTCGACGCCAGCCCAATGGCGATTCCGCCGGCCATGCGCCATGCGTTGAACGCCACGAAATTGTGCGCCAGCCCCGTGCCGATCGAAGAGACCACGAACACGATCGCCGAGAGAATCAAGAGCCGCTTGCGTCCGAACCGATCGCTCAATCCGCCCGACAGAACCGCTCCCAGCAGGCAGCCAATCAGAGCGCTGCCCATGGCCCAGCCCTCCTCGGCCGCACTGGTCAGCGCGAAGTACTGTTTGTAGAAGGGCTCGGCGCCGCTGATCACGACCCAGTCGTAGCCGAACATCAAGCCCCCCAGGGCCGCCACCAGCGAAATGCCCCAGACGTAGCCGAGGTTGCATCGATACTCGACACAGGTTTCGGAGGAGTCGGTCATGCTGTCGCCCTCTGGGGAATCACGGTTTGCTCACACGGCGTCCTGGGACTCCCGGGTTGCCCCTTGCTGCCGCCTCGGTTCTCGCGGTTCCTCGGTTACTGCAAGACGCGGGACGCGTCCGCTACACCGGCGACCACTGCGGGTCGGGTTGGCGGAGAATCGTGGGGGTTACGGACCGCTGCAATTCCGCAACCGCCTTTTTTGCAGTCTCCACGCCGGCGGCGTCGGGATGCACGACGAGCGTCACTTCATACGAGCGCGACTCGCCGGGGGCCAGCACCGCCACGCGCCCCTTCTCCTTCTCAAACGATTTTCGATTGGGGAAGTTGATCGACGGTTCCAGGCCGGTCACGTAGCCGTCGGCCGCTGCCTGGCGGTTCTTCCACAGGGTGAAGCACGGAAGCTGCCGCTTGTTGAATGCGAGGCTCACCCCTTGATCTGCCGAAGCGTTGTGCAAGAGGACTCGGGTGCGGCCGGCGGCGTCGGCCGCCAGATCGAAGAAGAAGACCGCCTCGGGGAGGCCGGGGCTCTCCGGACCGTAGGTTTCCCACTCGCCAAAGTTACTGACCCCGGCGGCGTCGCGCGGGGCCATCTTCGCAATCGGCACCACCACCTTGGCGCCTTGCATCACCAGCGGCATGCCGAAGTTCACGTGGTACAACAGTTCCAACTCGCTCGGTTCGGCCGAGAGGTTGGCGATCGTGTCGGAGACCGTCAGCCCGGCCCGGCCGACCTGCGTCGAGATCGTCGAAGTCATGCGGAGCTTGTTGCCGAACAGGCGCGATTCGTCGACCACGCCGGTGACGGCGATCTCGCCCGAATCGCTGTCGATGGTCACTTCCACCCTATGGGCCGGGATGTTGGCGACCTTGCCGTGCAGCCCGTGGCGGACCGTGCCGTTGGGATTGAAGTCCGGGGCTCCGTTGCTCTCCAGGCCGCAGCGGACCAGAAGCTCGTCGAAGCCGTCGAGCCAGCCGATTCCGCTGGCTTCGTTCAGATGGACGAAGGCCGGATGGACCGGTCCCTTGACCGGCGAGTTCCAGCCGAGTTGGATGGACCCCAGCGAGGCCTTCCAAAGGCCCATGCCCCGGGTCGGAACGACGACAAAACGGAACGTTCCGTTATCGACCTCGATGACCTCGACCCCCTCGCGAAGCCCGCCGCGCAGCGTGTGCTTGGTGACGGAATACCCCTTGGCCGTCCCTCCCACCTGCTCGGTCGACAGGGCAATGCCGTCTACGAAGGTGTCTTGATCCACATCGCACAGCGTCCAGGTCTTCTTGGGCATAGCAGCGGGCTCCTTTTCCACCGATTCGTCTTGGACTGTGTCTCTCGACGCCCAATGTACGTGCCGCAATCGCCTCTGACCAGCGGTGGGGCGAATAACGACCATGCTCGGCGGGCCGCGGAGCCAGCGATCCGTGGTAAAGAGATCGCCGCCTTAACCCACGGGGCGGGGGGTACTTCCCTCCCTGCGACGTTCCGTCTGTGACTCAATCCGATGGTTGGACCATTCCGCGTTGTCGCGGAGACTCGGCGAGCCTGTCCAGGTTCTTGCCAAAATGGATGGCCAGGCCCGGTTGTTGCGGCCGTGCTGATGCTGACCTACGGCAATGACTTGGGCGAACCGGCGCCTTCGGCGTGAATGGTCTCGTACATGGCTACCACGTTCTCCGTCGGCGTGATCGGCTGGAGGTTGTGGCAGGGGGCGCAGATCCACCGGGCGTTGCGGTAGATCTGGATGCTCTGGCGGACTTCGGCCACAACGTC
>CAZFKF010000687.1:0-3973 GCA_964518805.1 uncultured Planctomycetaceae bacterium
GATGTTCGTTTCGTGAGCCTTGGCGATGATGCTGCGTGTTTCCTTTCTGCTTTTGTTTTCCGGGCTTGTGCCCGGAAAGGTCCTCCTCTTGCCGCGCCCACCGGACTTCTGACCCTTGTGCTGACGTTGTTAGCGTACCGATACCCCCCCAAAGAATCTGCAACTCGTCTTGACGACGGCGACGCCCCGAAGTCATACTTTTCCCAGGTGGTTCGAGGCGTCGAACCCCAAGGGCTTGATAACCCTGAAACACGGAATTCTGTATGTCGACGCAACAGGCTTTCAGCCGGCCTATCGGGGCGCGTTTTCAAGCAATGATCCGTGGCAGCACGGGGAGCGAGGTTGTACGCGGGCGTCCTGTACGTTGTTCAAGCGGGTGCCACGGCTCGCGGTCTTTCTGGAGGACGAGATGATGAAGAAGATCAGTATTAGCCGAGGCGGAGTGTGGGCGGGGGATGGCCGGATCGACGGCAGCGGCGAGATAGTGGACTGCCCCGCAGTTCTGGGTGCAGATCAGGACGCCAGCGACGAGACTTACGAGGCGATCCAGGAGGCGGTCGAATCCGGGGAGGATGAGGTAAAGCGACCTGACGGGACGTACACGTGGACGATCACGTAGGACACTGACCCGCCGCTGAGCCAATCCAGCACCCCGACCTGACGCCCTGGCTTCGGCCGGGGCGTAGGCGTTTCTTGGCCGGCCTGAACGCCCATTCACGAAAGCGCGGGTGTCTCTGACACCTGCGACCCGCCAAAATCGGTCCAAAACGGTCATTTTCCAGGGGTGGGCAGAATGCAAGAAAACCCTAGAAATTACGGGGTTTTTCGATGTTTTCGCGTTCTGACAACCGCATACAAGTCCTTCGAGCCCATCGGGCCGTCGTGCATGGCGGCGAGGTAGGCTGGCTGCCGCTTCGGGAGAGATTCACCAGTTCGGCCGCAAACCGGGTGGGTTTGCCACCGATTGCCTGCTCAATCGTCGCATGGACGTCAGAAAGAGCAGGAGTGTACCGAGGGTTTCGCGCCGCGTGGTTCAAGGATTGATAGGACATGGTGCCCCCGACTCGACGCCGGCCCTGTTTTGCTCGGCTCTTGCCCCTGCCGTCCATGGAATCTCTACGCCACGAAACGATGGAACGCCGGTCGCCGTTGACGACATCCACCAGGACGAGGGGGCCGGGCAGTGTTCGCTGCCGATCGCGCTCCTTGCGGCATCCATGCCCGGTGGTTGCTCCTCGAACAGCGGTCACAAGCCAGGAATCGTCTGGGAGTCTGTGGCAACTTGCATCGCCAGTAGAGGAAATAAGGGACGATGAAACGCGGGATCCAGGAATATCGCCCGTCAGGCTTCTGGGGCATGTACGCTGCCGCGGATTCGCGATATACTGCTGGGCGTCCCCGGCTTTGTTTTGTTGCGACAGCCGGTAGCCTGTTCCGTCGTTCGTCCTGAGAGGACGGCGAACGGAGTCCACGCCCCAGCAAAGGAGATCGAACTTGGGTAAGAAGTTGTACGTGGGGAACTTGAGCTATGACGTGAATAGCTCGGAACTGGAAAAGATGTTTGCAGCGTTCGGCACGGTTGAGAGTGCCCAAGTGATCCAGGATCGCGAAACCGGCCGCAGCAAGGGTTTCGGCTTCGTGGAGATGGGTACCGACGAGGAGGCTCAGGCCGCCATTCGGGGACTCAACGGCCAGGACAGCATGGGAAGGCCTCTGACGGTCAACGAGGCGCGGCCCCGTGAGGACCGGGGTGGCGGCGGCGGTGGCGGACGCGGAGGTCGGGGTGGCTACGGCGGCGGCGGCGGCGGACGGCGCGGTGGTGGCGGCGGGCGGTATTGAGACTTCGCCCGACCTCCGACACACGCTCCGCGTGCCAAGTCGAGTCGAAATCGGCGCACCACGCGCCCTTCTGTTGGGACATCCGACGGCCGTGGGGAATGCTTGGTCTTGGAAGCGAGGGAAAACGCGAAGCGTTCACCTCGCTTCCAGGAATGTATCTTCCTCGGTCAGGTAATGGCCGTCTGCTGCAATCCGTCTGCCGTAGGCAACGTGAGGTCGCTGCTAGTCGCCGCGTGTGCCGCCGCTTGGGGTGCGCGGATGGTCTGGCTCGCCGGGGCTTCGACCATCCGACCCGAGTCCTGCGACAACACGGGATGGCGAGTGCCATTCAGCGCGCGTCTGCGGGCGACGCCGTCCGGTTGTGGCGGGAGTCTATGAACTGGATGAAGCCCTTTGGCCAAAGGCCAACCTGCGGCTGATCGGCGACGGGCGGGAGAAAACACGCCTCGTTTTCCGCGGTCGAAATCCGTCGGTGCTTGTCTGCCTGGAAGGTTGCGAAGACAACGAGTTGGCCCCCATGACGCTCGATGGCTGCGGCTTGTCCTATCTGCACCCAGGGCATCACCGGCGCGTACTCGCGGCGCCTCGCTGAATCACGGCCCGGGCGGAGGCCCCTTTCGCTCCGGCCCTCGACTCATCCGGTTCTGCACCGAACTGGCCAGCGCCTGCAACATCTTGGGCGCTTGGGATGCGGCCAAATAGACGCGGGCCGACACGGATGCCGTAGGGAAGAACCGCGTGATGAAGTCGAAGAAAAACTCCGAAGGCGAGTGGCCGATCATCACCGTGTTGGCATAGACTCCGCTGAGGATTTCGTCCGGCAAGCGAAGGTCCTGGTAGATCTCCTGGACCGTGGGACGGCGCTCGACGTTGGGTTGCGGCAGCGGCTTGGGCGGGCCGAAGGTCTGTTCGTACTTCTGAAGGTTATCCTTCAGTGCGTTCACGAAGTGCGCCATCACGTTGGGAGGGAGAACGACCCTCGCCGCAACGCGAGGTGGACGGGTGAGCCCCTGCACAAAGTCCAAGACAAACTCCTCACCCCCTTCGACGACGATGACCCCGGTGGTGAAGACCCCCGAGGCCACGTGATCGGGCAGACGGGCGCTGACCGGCGCGTGCTGAAGCTGCTGGCTGTAAGGGCCGGCATCCCCCGGCGTTTCCGACGGAGAAGGATTGCTGGTTTCATCGCTCACGGGACATCCTCCAAATGGCGCGCTAGTCGATCCTAGCACATGATCGCCGGCGCGGAAAGGTTGGTATGTGCATGTGGAAAATCTGCGACAAAAAGACCTGTTCCGGGTTGTACCCGCAAATGTGTCCATCACCCATTGGGAGAAAGTCGATCGATTCGGCGGGTCGAGATGGTCGATCACAAGGGGTTTGGCAACCCAAGTCGTCGGCTAAACCCAATGGTATGCCCTCTGAAATCAGGCATTAAACCACCCTCTAGGGCGGCTTGATGCCGGTCGTCGACATTCGAACTGCCACGCACGCGTCGGACCGCGCCTCATGGGGGCTGTGACGCAACCCGGGCTTTGCGTATGCCGCTAGATCTGGTACTTTGTAGACCTGGAGACCGCGGGGAGACAATCTGCCCTGGGCCTTGTTCCCAGGGCCACATTTCGAGGAGTGGCGGAAATGCCGCAAGGTAAGATCAAGAAGGTAGTGGCAGACCGGGGGTTCGGGTTCATCGAGGGCGAGCGCGGCGACCTGTTCTTTCATCACAGCGCCGTGGAAGAGACGACCATTGAAGCTCTCCGTATCGGCCAGCAGGTGACCTACGAGATTGGGCAGAGCCCCAAGGGGCCGCGCGCCGAAAACGTCAGGCCCGTCTGATCGTCCTACGATCCAGACGAGACAACGACCCCCGAAGCATCGTCAGGCGATGACCAAACGCGACGTCGTCCGCTCGGTTCTGGAAGGCAAGCGGCCACCTTATGTCCCGTGGTCCATTGGGCTGACGCGCGAGGCCCGCGAGAAGGTCCGAGCCCACTTCGGCTGCGATGACCCCGAAGGCCCTCTTCAGAACCACCTGTTGAAGCTCGGCAGCGACATCGGTTTCTTCACATCGTTGGGGGACGACCGGGTGCAGGACGTCTTCGGCGTGGCCTGGAACCGTTCGGTCGACAAGGAC
>CAZFKF010000688.1:0-3964 GCA_964518805.1 uncultured Planctomycetaceae bacterium
AAGCGGAGCACCAGGGCACTGCCAAGGCAGCCGCCGACCGCCATGCCAATCCCTTGGAGGGCCGAGTTGCCCAGTTGCGTGAGGGTCTCCGCGCCGTGCATCACGGCGTAGGTGATGGCCGAGCCGGCTGCGGCGGCCACGACGACCAGGGCCAAGGCCCCGGTGGTGTAGGTGATTAGACGTTGGAGTTTGGCTTTCACGGGGTTCACCATTTCCGTTGGCAGGCTTCATCCAGGATGCGTCGGAGATAATTCAGCATCAGTCGTAGGCTCCCAAGTCTTGGGCGTGTTGGTCAGCGTATCTGAGGAAATCCTGCTCCCGTGCGTGCTCGTCGCCGAGGGCTACAATCGCGGCGTACAACTCGTTGAAGCGGCGGACCAGCGTCTCAGCGACCTCGCATGATCGCTGCGGGTACTCCGCGACTTCGGCGATTTCCTCCAACTCCGCCATAAGGGCCTGGGCCTCGCATTGCATTTGCAGCATCCGTTTCGTGGCCCGATGACAGATGATGATGGCCTGTTTCTGTCGGCGCGTGAGGGCCTTCCATCGCTTCGCGTATTCATCCTGCTCGGGGCGTCGGAAAAGACGCAGGAGCACGGTCTTGATGAATCGAAGACACGAGATCATCGGAATGTCCACCCTCGGCTGTGTCTTAGCGGGTTATCCCCGTGGCCCTGCGGTGCTTTTCGATCCGGGTCCACACGCGCTGGATGATCTTGTTGACTGCGGCTTCCAGCTTCTCGATGTCGGTGGCGGCCTTCACGAGCACTTCCAGGGTCAGCACGTTCTCGTTGATCGTGCCGACGATTGCAGCGAAGTCCGGCGAGGCCGGGTCCAATTCGTCGAGCGGCGGCAGTTTTACTCCAACGTCTTGCCGGAGTGCGGCGATTGCGTCCGCCAGCTCGGTGCGGACCTGTTGCAGGCTGGCCGGGGTGAGTTGCGTCAATCGGTCGAACATGGTTGCATACCTCGAAGGTGTTTGATGCCCAGTCGTACCAGCCGCACGACCGCCAGGGCATCTTCCACAGCGGTGTGCGCTACCTTGTTATCCCGTCCGGCCCGCTCGTAGCAGGTCTTGCTACTTGGCAGTTCCTCGTCTTCGAGCGGATGCCAATAGAGCACCGCAGGATCGAGCGTGCGGTGGCGGAGTCTCACCACCTGCTCGAATCCCGGTAATCGTTTCAGGAATTGCCGGTCGAAGGAGGCGAAGTTCTTGCCGGCTGCGGTCAAGGCGGTCTTCCCGTCCCAGCCGCAACCCTGCAACCAAGCGGCAAAGTCGTCGGCCACCTGATCCGGGTCACGCCACCAAGGCTCACGTTCGCCCGAGAGGTGCCGCAACAGATTGGCGTTGAGCGACAGGGCGTAGGCGTTCCCACGGTACTCTTTGTGGTAGACGAGCCGGTGGTAGACCGGCAGCTTCTCGATGGGCTTCGTCCAATCGTCGAACACGGCCCCGATTTCGAGTATCTGGCAGGTCTCGGGATCGAGGCCCGTGGTCTCGATGTCGATACTGACGTAGGGCATCGCGGTACTGCATCGAAATATCGCGGGGAAGCTGGACGCGCCGAGGGTTGACCTTGAAGCGCCCAAGGGTGCAGCTAAGCCAGTTCGTGCGATCCACGGTGGCAAAAGGCGCACCCGTCTCCTCTCCGCTGATGGCTGTCTCTTTCTCCGTCTTTCCCCGCCGGTATCGCGTCAGCCACACGTAGCCGTGAAACCGCCTGGCAAAGCGGCGGGCGTCATTGAGGAACGGGTCAGCGTCCACCACGCAGGCCAAGACCTGCCACTCCCGCATCAACTCGTCCAAATAGTGCCAGCCCGCGTCCGTGTCCCCAGGGAAAGTGCCAAACCAAAGCAGCTTGCCGATCGCCGCCGCATTGATGTCGTTGCCGGGGTTTCCGTTGAAAAGCCACTCGACGACCGAGACGTAGCTGGTATTGCCCTGGTCCACCCCCATTGTTATCAGCCGCGCGCCACCCATCGCCGGTCGGACATCCTGGATGGTGTGGCCCCGCAGTGCCGCCTCGATCATCGCGTCCGTGACCTGGGCACCCTCGCCGATGAACGGCACGCCCAGCTTGCTGCAATAGAACTCCGTTGCCATCGCCTCGTCGCCCAGCCCGCGGTGGTAGGCGATCACCAATTCGCCGGGCGTGACCGTGGACGAGTAAAGCTGATTGATGTAAAAGCTGCGCGACTCCCCTGCCGAGACGTTCGGCTCCGTGACCTGCCACCGGCCGCCAGCCAGAAACTCCGTCTTGGCCTCATGCCCCAAGCGGTGCTTGCACTCCTTGCATTTGAGAAACGATTCCTGGCAACGGGGATCGTTGACCGACTCGCCGACGATCTCCACGCAGTCGGGCCAGAGCAGTTCCGTCCATCGGCCACAGTGGGGGCACTGGAAGAAGAAGTGCTCCTGCGTGCCCGTGAGGAAAAGCTTGTGGATGCCCTCTTTCGGAATCGTCGGCGTTGAGATTGCCAGGATGTGCTTCTCGACCTGACCACTCAATCGCTCCAGCGCCAGAGCCACCGCATGATCGTCCATTTCGTCCAGTTCATCCAAGATCAACTCGGATGCCGGGACCGACTTTAGGTTCGAGTCGCCCCGGCTCCCGCGGATGTAAAGAACGTTTCGCCCAGTCGATTTCAGCCCCACGGCGTTCGTGTCAACGAACAGGTCTTTCAGGTAGGGGCTAAGCTTCAGCGCCGTGGCGAAGCGGGCCTTGGAAAAGTCGCTCGCGTTCAAGGTGGTTGGCAGGACATAGAGCACGTCCCGCCGCAGCTTGTCGAGCGTGAAGAAGGCCCGGTTGATCCCGGTCTCGGTAACGCCTAGTTGGGCGGCCTTCATGGCGATTGTCCAGGCCGCCTTGCTGTCGTGAATCTCCTTGCACCAAGGGTGTCGTGCGAAGCTGTAAGGACCGGCGAAGGGCGCTCCCATCACGCGGCGGCGTTCGGCCCAACGGCTACAAGACGTAAGTGTCTTGCTTTCCATGCCGTCCCGAATGGCCTGTCTCAAGTCGTCCGCTAGACTCGGCATGACTTGTTGCCACGTTCCCACTGCCTTTATCCACGAGGTTGCATCCAGGGAAAACAGCGGACGACGACGCTGATGTCATGCGTCCGCACGGTGCTCTTGCCGCAGACATAGACGAAGAACGTCGGCACACTGGCGACGCCGTACTTCGCCGCCAGATTGGGCTGGGCGTCGATGTCGATGATCTCCACGTCCACGCCGGCCGCTTGAATCTGGACCAGCACGGGCTTGGCCCGCTGGCAGGGAGCGCACCAGCTTGCCGTGAAGGCCAGCACCTTGGGCCGGCTGCACGGGCCGCTATTCGGCTGCTGCTGCGGCGGTCCCTCGCAGCCGGCGATGCAAAGCGCCGTCGCCAACGCCGCCAGCGGCAACGCTACCCGCGTCAGGAATGTACCAGCCTTGCGCATCGTCGAATCTCCGAAACCCGATCCGGGCGTCAGCCTCGCGTATGACCGCCAGGCTGACGGCCCAGGTTGTTTGTCTGTTGGACGTTACGACTTGGCCGGAGCGGCAGACTTCGGAGCGTCCGCAGGGACCGGAGCCGGAGGGGTCTCGATCTCGGCGATCTTCGCCTTGATGTAGGCCAGACCCTCGGGTGTAGCCAGCTTTCGGGCCAACACGTTCTCGTAGGTCGCTTCCAATTCCCGTAGGATGGCATCGCTGCCGGAGTCGATCAGCTTGGCGACATCGTGGATCTTCTCCACCATGTCGTGAACGTCGCCCACGGCGAAGTCCTCAAGCAGCGCCGGAAGCAGCTTCAGGCCGTTGTCGCGCAGAACGGTCGCCAACTTCTGAGCGGCTCGCTTCTTGGTCATCAGCTTCTCATTCGCGCCGAAAAGCCACTTGCCCAGGTCGCGGCCGACCAGCACGCACACGGCCACTGCCAGAATCCAGATCACGAGAGTCGGGGCCATCACTGTTCTCCACTTG
>CAZFKF010000689.1:0-3957 GCA_964518805.1 uncultured Planctomycetaceae bacterium
CCCGCGCCAATCGCATGACATAGGCGATTTCGTCTCTGCGAGTCTCGAAGTGCTCGGGCAGGAAGTTGGCTATCGTGGGCTGCTGGCCCCACACGAACGCCCGTGCCTGCTCGAGGCGGAATTGACGCGAGAACTTGGGGTCCAACAGGGCTAGAGGCGACTCGGGCGCGAACTTCGCCGGCCACAGATCGTCGTACGGCGGCGCGGTCAACGACGAGTAGTTGCCGTACAGAACGGTCAGCGGATGGTACACGGCGTGGAAGAAGGGAATCGTCTCCCAACCGTCCTGGCCGGCATAGCGCTCGTGGCTGACCTGAAGGCTCAGCATCAGGTCCAGGTCGCCGAGCCACGTCTCGCCGCATCCTTCGCCAGCCAGGGCCGTGGAACGCGGGCCGCGCACCCTTCGGCGAATGTCTTCGGCCAGCATTCGGAACCCGTCGGTCCAGAAGCTGCCGCTGCCGAGCGGATGCCCATGGCTGCGATCGTAGCACGGCGCGGACAGGCACGCCTGGTCCATGTAGATCCCGTCGACGCCCAGTTCGCGCACGGCACGCTCGGCCAGGCCAGCGTATTTGTCTCGCCAGAAAGGCGTGCCCATGCACATTGCCGCGCACGGTTGCTTGGTGAAGATGTTATAGACCTCGGGGGCAATCTTGCCATTGCGGTCTTTCACGGCGAACTGCGCCGCACGCTCTTCGAGCCAACTCTTGGTCGTCGTGCCCCAGAGACGCTGGTTCATGTAGACCAGGGCGCGGACGTCTTTGCCGTGGGCGGCGGCCAGCGCAGAGCGAAAGGCCTCGGCGCCTTCGCGGGGTGGAAAGTACTCGGGAAACCCGGTGTCGTAGGCGCAGCCGTTCCACCAGTGCCAGAAGACGGACACGGGAAGCCCAAGCCGTTCGCGCAGGGCCACCGCAGGAGGCAACACGCCCGGCGAGCGGCCGCGGTTCCAAACCCAAAGCCCGGTCTGCAACACCCAATCGGGCACGAGTCCCCGCTTCAGCCGGCTTTCCTTGGCCCAAGGCTGACGCAAGGCCCAGACGCGATACCGCTCGGCGACCGTGAACCAATCGCCGCAGAATGTGCCCAGAAGCACCGAATAGTCGATGCCGGCGGTGCTTCGGTCTGCCTCGCCCTGCGGGTAGTGGATCCATTCGAGACCGATCCGGCCCTGGGCGTCACCCTGTACGGCGAAGGTCTTGCGTCGCGACGCTGTATCGTCGCAGGCGACGTAGAGCCTTAGACCGCGCCGCTGGTAGTACGCCACACATTGCATGGAAAGCGGGCCGGGATAGCTCCACTCCCGGCGCTGGGGAGGTCCCGCGGTTCCGGCGAACCAACGGCGGGGTTCGGCCGCTTGTTGGCCCATCCACACGGGAAGGGCCAGATGCTCGCGATCCTGCCGGGCAATTCCGCGGACACTCGGGAAGTGGATTTCGTCGACCGTCGATCCCGCCAGCCGGCTGGCGGCGATGCTCCAGCGGCTCGTCGGCCCTTCGGCGTCCAGTCGCACCACCACCTCGACCTTCAACTGCGGGGCGCAGGGCGGGCCGAACTGTTCCCAGACCAGCCTTCGGCCGACAGGTTCGCCGGCAATCGCCTCGATGCGAAAGACCTTGGCTTGCCCCGGAGCGAGCAAAGCGTTCTCGTTACCCTTGCGTAAGCGGATTTCCCAGAGGCCGCCGCCTTGGGCCGCGGCGTCGCGCGGATCGATCGCGCGGCGCCCGGTCTTGAGATCATCGAACTCGAGCAGTGATCCGTCACGTTCGTCGAAGCCGATCTGGAGATGAGGGCCTCGAATCCGGACAACTTGTCGGGGTCCTTGCTCGGCAGCAGGCGACGCAAAGCAAGCGGTCTCGGCGCTGTCCAAAGCGCATTCCCATGCCGCCACGGCAAGGCAGCCTGCCAATCGTCGAAGCAAGCTAGCCATCTTCCGGTCGTCCCTCGCCCAGGCATTCGCCAATACGTGCCAGATCGGCCAGCAGTTCGTCGGGCGTCTGGTGGCGGTCGGCGCGGCGCTTCTCGAGTGTCTTCAGAACAAGGTGGGCCAAAGGTTCGGGCACATCCGCGCGGAGTTGCCGCGGATCCTCGGGCGTGACATAGCGAATCTTCTCGATGACGTCGGTCAGCGACTCGCCATCGCACGGGGGCTGGCCGGTCAACAGCGCGTAGAGCGTGGCCCCAACGCTGTAGAGATCGCCCCGGATGTCCGTCTCTCCGGCTTGATCGGTGTGTTCGGGTGGCAAGTACGGCAGGTCGGCGAGCAGTTCGCCGGTCTGCGTGACGCCGTCGGCCCCGCCGCGGGCAGTGGCCCGGGACGCCAGCACGTCGCCGAGCTTGGCGGTGCGGAACGCGAAACCGATCGCCTTGGCGAACATCAGGTTGCCGAGCTTGACCGCTCGATCCGAGGTGCGGAGGTAGACGTTCGACGGCGTGGCGCAGCCGTGCGTCAGGCCTCGATGGTCGATGGCCCTCAGTGCCCGCGCAAGTTGCACAGCAATGCGACAGACACGACGCCAATCGAACTTCTCCACTGCGTCGTTGCGGCGGATCGCGTCGGCGAGTGTCTCGCCCTCGACGAATTCCATCGACAGCCAGCAGAAGAGGCCGGACTTGTCGGTCTCGTACAGCCGGATGACATTCGGGTGCTCGATCGGGATCACCGGCCGCATCAGGTCCAGAAACCGCCGGCTTTCCTGCTCGTCGCGACAAGCCTCGGGCCAGAGGACCTTGAGCGCAACGGTCCGGTCTTGGTTCAGGTCGTTCGCCTGGAACACGACTCCGGTCGCGGTGGTGGCCAAGGGACGCTGGATGGAGAAGTGCGCCAGAGACTTGCCCACCAGGTCGTTCAGCGAAATGGGTTGGTCCGCAACCGGCTCAGAACCTGGCCCGGCTGACACCCCCTTGGGCAACGGCGGCAAAGCGTCCGGTTCGCGACCCGAACCGATGTCGAGCGGCTCGCCCTGGAAACGCAAGGCCGTGTCGCCGATGCGGATGATGTCGCCCTGGCGCAGTTGATGCTCGGCGACGCGCTGGCCATTGACATACGTACCCCGCTTGCTGCCGACGTCGACCAACCGCAGCGCGCCGCGGTCGAAATCGATGCGGCAATGGCTCCGCGAGACGCGGGGATCGGACAGTTGGGTGGCCGTTGCGTTGCTGCGACCGATGAGAAACGGCGCGCCTTCCGGGATGACAAACACCAGTCCCTGATCGGGACCACAGAGGACAATCAGCCGTCCCAGCATAGGCGAACCCCACCGCCAGCGTACTGCGGCGCCTCTCTTGCGCCCTGCGCAGCCAACGCGCCAAGCCGATTCACGGTAGGCCGGTGAACCAGGGAGAGAAGCCTTGCGTTACGATCCTCTTCCATGCAGGGGGCAGTCTGGATCCTTCTCCACGGCGGATTGTGGGTGAGGATCCTACTGTGGCCGATTATTCTTCCCCGGATGGGGATTGTCAATTGAGAAACCCGAACATTGTGGCACATGCGATACCCAGGATTGTTGAGGCGAGAAGGGCTGAGATGCTTGCATTACGCCTTCCTGACGGCAGCCGTGCCTTGGATCCCTGGTCATCCCGTGAACGGCATGGCTCAGGTGCTGCTTGCTGCCGGCGCGCGGCCCCATTCGTAGACAACGGCCGAGGGCAATGGCATAATTGCCCGATCCAGGGATGATGGCTTGTCTTGCGGGGCGCGTCGGATTGAGGGCGATTTCGATGGCCTTGATGTCCCGGCGGAGATTCCTCGTTCGTTCGACTCGCGCGGCGGTGGCGGCTGGTTCGGCCGCCTGGGCGGCATTTCGGCACGATGCAGCGAGAGACGGTCTGCTGGCGAGCGACGAGAAGGCCGCCTTGAGCCCGAAACCGCTCCGCGTATGCCTCGTGTCCGGCTCGCTGGAGTACCACTCCGACGAGTCGCTGGCAGGGTTCCAGGAGCATTTAGAGAAGCGCTATCCG
>CAZFKF010000690.1:0-3956 GCA_964518805.1 uncultured Planctomycetaceae bacterium
ACGAGAACTCCTGGAAATGGCGGCCGAAAGCCATCTCCGGAGGCACGGCGGACTGGCCGGCAGCCTGCACGCACTCGACGCCGGTCCAACCCTTGGCGAGCTGATCCAAAGCGGGATCGACCCCGGGGTGACGACCGCGGCGCCCCGCGGACCGGTGGAGGAGGCGGGCGCCCGGACCGGTCCGGAGGGCGTCCCTGCCCGACCGTCCGCCGGCCGCTATCGCGTGTTGCGGCCGCACGCTTCCGGCGGCCTGGGCGAGGTATTCGTCGCCCGTGACGAGGAATTGGGCCGCGAGGTCGCGCTCAAGGAGATCCATCCCCGGCTGGCCGGCGATCCCCGGCTCCGCGCGCGGTTCGTGCTGGAAGCGGAGATCACCGGCGCCTTGGAACATCCCGGCATCGTGCCCGTCTACGGCCTGGGGCGCTACGAGGACGGCCGTCCGTTCTATGCCATGCGATTCATTCGCGGCGAGAGCCTGATGCAGGCCATCGAGCGATGTCACACCGCCGAAGGCTCGCAGCACGACGAACAAGAACGGCAACTCGGTTTGCGCAAGCTCCTGAACTGTTTCGTGGCGGTCTCGAACGCGGTGGCCTATGCCCACAGCCGCGGCGTGATCCATCGCGACCTCAAGCCCGAGAACGTGATGCTCGGCCCGTATGGCGAGACCCTGGTCGTCGACTGGGGGTTGGCCAAGCTCGTGGGCCGGCCCGATGAGCAAAGCCTCGCGGAAGTCGCGCTCTCGCCGGCCTCGGCCGCAGGGCTGAAACCCACGCAGTTGGGCTCGACCCTGGGGACGGTATTCTACATGAGTCCGGAGCAGGCGGCGGGCCAGATCGACCGGCTGGGGCCTGCGAGCGACGTCTACGCCCTGGGGGTGATGCTCTACGTCATCTTGACCTGCAAGGCGCCCTTCGAGGGGACCGACGGCGGCGAAGTGCTCCAGCGGGTCATCGAGGGCCGGTTCACTCCGCCGCGGAGGGCAGATCCACGCGTCCCGGCCGCGCTCGAAGCAGTCTGCCTCAAAGCCATGGCCTTGGAGCCGGCCAACCGCTACAACTCGGCAACCGAATTGGCGGCCGACGTGGAGTCGTGGCTGGCCGATGGTCCGGTGCGAGCGTGGCAGGAGCCGTGGCGGGTCCGCGCCGGCCGGTGGACGCGACGGCACCGCCCCTTGGTGTCCGGGGTGGCGGCGGCCCTCCTCGTGGCCGTCGTGAGCCTTGCTGCCGGAGTCTTCCTTCTGGCATCGGCGAACCACGAGATTCGCCGCTCGCAGTCACTGGCCGAAAAGCGAGAGCAGGAGGCGCGTGGGAATTTGACGCTGGCGCTCGCCTCGGTGGACAATTTTCTCGTGCGGGTCAGCGGAGATGCTCGGTTGCGGGCGCATAATCTGGAACCGCTCCGCCGGCAATTACTCGAAACCGCGGTCGGGTTCTACGAGCGGTTCACCCGCGAAAAGCCCGAAGACCCGGAACTGCGCTATCAGTGGGCCGAGGCCAGCTTCCGTTTGGCGAACATCCTGGCCGACATCGACAGCAAGGCCCATGCCATGGAGACCCTCGGCCGCGCGATCGAGGTCCTTGAATCGCTCGTCCAGGAGCACCCCGACGACGCGCAGTACAAGAGCTTGCTGGCCAAATGTCGCGTCAATCTCGGGATCTACTCCGCCGAGAGCGGACGCATGGACGAGGCCCGGCTGGCCTACAAGGCCGCCATGGCGATCAGCGACGGACTCCTGGCGATCGATCCCCATTCGGAGGACTACCGGGTCGATCGTGCGAATCTGCACAACAATATGGGCAACGTCGAGTTGGCCACGGGCCGGTTCGATCGGGCGGAGGCCGAGTTTGCCCGCGCCGTGGCGATCCGCCGGGCGCTCGCCGACGCTGCCCCGGAAGACACCAATTTCCAGGCGGCTCTGGCCAGCAACGAAACGAACCTCGGCGCCGTCTTGCAGCGGCAAGGACGTCTGGCCGAGGCGGCAAGATCGATGGAGGCCGCACGCGCGATCCAGGCGCGGCTCGTGCAAGGCCACGGCGACCAGCCCGACTTCCGCCGCGAATTGGCTGCCACGTGCACCAATCTGGCCACGGTCCTCGACCGTTTGCCGGGTCGGGAGGCCGACGCCGAGGCGGCGCTCAACGAGGCGGTCGGCGCGCGGCGTCGACTGGTTCAGGAGCATCCCGACGTCGTCCAATACCAATTCGGTCTGGGACGCGACCTGCTGAATCTTGTCGCGCTCTACGCGGGGCGCGGTCGGCTGCCCGAGGCCGAGTCGACGGCCAAGGAAGCGGTAAGCGTCCACCGGCGGCTGGCGACCGAGCACGGCGACGTGCCGGACTACAAGAACGGCCTGGCTGCGGCACTAAACGGCCTGGCCAACGTGTACAGCGGCGTGCATCGACCGAAGGAGGCGGAAGGGGCTTACCGCGAGGCGATTGCTATCCGCCGCGAACTCGTCCAGAAGCATGCGGACCTTCCCGACTACCAGTTCAACCTGGCGATCGCCTGCGAGAACCTGGCCGGGAGCCTGGTTGTTGCGGGGCGGTTGCCAGAAGCTCAAACCGTTTACGGCGAGGCAATCGCAAACCTGGAGGCCCTCGCGAAAAAGCATCCCCGGACCGCTGCCTATTCCACGGAACTGGGAGCCGCTTGTACACGTCTGTCGTGCCTCCTGACCGGCAGGCCGGAGGCGGCCCTGGCCAATGCGCGGAAAGCGATTGCCGCTTTCGGCAACGATCTCGAACAGGTTCAGCGCGACGCCACGCTGAAATCTCGCCTCCTGATGGCCCATTGGACGGCCGCCGAATCCCTCGCCCAACTTGGAAAGCACGAAGAGAGCGTCGCCGACTGGGACGCAGCCCTGGAACTCGCTCCGGCCGACCGTCGCGTACTGCTACGTCTCGGGCGGGTCGAGGCCCAGGCCCGATTGGGAAAGTACGCCGAGGCGTCGGCCGAAGCCTCGGCGCTTATCCCTGCCACCAAGGGAGCCGGTGAGCCGTCGTACCGCTTGGCCGCCGTGTTTGCGCTGGCCGGTGCATCGGCAGCTAAGGACTCATCGCTCATACCCGGGGAGCGTGACCGCCTGTCGCGTAAGAATGCCGCTTCCGCAATCTCCCTTCTCGAACAAGCCAGGGCCGCCGGCCATTTCCAACCGGCCGCTCAACGCAAAACGCTTCGACAGGACCCCTCTTTCCATTCGCTCCAGGCCATGCCCGAGTTTCAGAGGTTGCTCGAACGCATTGAGGCGAACCAACCTTGAACCAGCATAGTCGTCCGATCGCAGACGCAAGTTGCGAAATGTCATGGTCTTAGCGGATTAACGGCGCGACAGTGTCTTGGCACCCGTGCCAAACGCGGTGCACAGGATGTGGTCCGAACGGGTGGTGGTCTTGTAGCCCGCCAGGGATTTTGATAATCTCGCTTATTCGCAATGGAATCATTCTCGGGAGGGTGTTCTGCGTGCCACTGCCCGGAAGGGCGTGACGGCGCCGGTTGCGCAACCATGGGGCCAAGTTGTCGTCTCTCGCTTCTCGGCATCAGGGAGGCGGAATGAGGCATCATTTCTCGCCAGCGGTTCATCCGGCCTCGGCCAAATTCTTCACGCGGTGCGTCATCATGGTCCGAAGCAAATCGGGGAAGGGGCACTCTCAGACCCAGGCCAAAGCGAATCGAGGTGACGTCGAAGGCTGCCAGACCGCGCCCACCGCTTCGCCCGCTGATCGCTCCGAAGACGTTCTGCCGCCAACGTCCGAAAGGAAGTACCGCTGTGTCTTCTGCGGCAACGTAGTGTCGCGCCGCGACTGCCACAGGAACCGTTACGGCGAATACGTCTGCCTGGCTTGTTTCGCGCAAGGCAAGCGTTGGTCTGCCAAGACCCTATTGCAGCGGGCAATGCGCCGCTTTCTGTGAGTCACGCCCGCCGCGGTGGGCGGCTGAGGCGGACTACTTCGTGT
>CAZFKF010000691.1:0-3949 GCA_964518805.1 uncultured Planctomycetaceae bacterium
GGAGTTGCCCGATGTAGCCGTTGCGAACGAGTTGGACCATCTGCCGGTATCGGGCAATGGACCGGTATTGCGTCCCGAACTGGAAGATCCGCTGCCGGTCGTGGATCACCTGGCGGAGGAGCTTGGTCAAGCCGAAATCCAGCCCCAGCGGCTTTTGGCAGTACACGTCCTTGCCGGCTTTGGCGGCCGCGATGGACATGGGCATGTGCCAGTTGTCGTGGGCCCCCACGACGACCGCATCGACGTCGGGCCGGGCGAGGATTTCGCGAAAGTCGGCATGGGCCTTGACGGTTCCCTTCTCGCCGTACTGCTCGTTCAACTTGGCCGCTGCGGCCTCGCGGCGACTCTTGTAGGCGTCGGCCACGGCGACGATTCGCACGTCGGCCATCTGGCCCAGATAGCCCATGTGGTACTGGCCGATGTTGCCGCAGCCGATCTGGCCCACGTTCACCCGATTGCTTGGCGCCGCCGCCCCAAACACCGAACTGGTCAAGATCGTTGGAACGGCCAAAACCGTGCCGGCGGCAACCGCGCCTTTGAGGAATTCGCGGCGCGAGCTCGTCGCGGCCACAACGGGTCTCGCGATGCTTCGATTCGGCAACGTGTTCATGGGGCTCCTCAGCGGTTGTTTTTGTTGGATGGCTATGGTCTGGGGGGGTGATGCGCGGTCTGACCACGGCACGCCGGACGAAGCTTGACGGTGTTGCCACGAGTCTAAGGGGCACGCCTGGGGAAGTCAATCCAACCGATCGCCGGGGTAGGGCGCTTGACAACGCCCCCTCGGGCAACAAGACTCAATCTTGTCAGGCCGCCGTCGTGGGGTTCACGGGGCGGCCAGCCTGACAGGTTTCTTTCGGGTCGGGCCCCTTTGCCACGTCACAGGCGGATAGGGATTCCGTCCCGCTTCGATACGGTGATGCTGCGCAGGGGGGAAACGCAAATGACACCATGCCTGGGACGTTGGAGTCGTATTGGGCTGCTTCTGGCCGCGGGGCTCTGGCAGACGATGGCCTGCGGCGGCGAACCGCGCCCGGTCGCCGACGAGTTTCAGCAGACGCTGGCACGGATTTCGGCGCTCAGCGTTCGGACACCCGAAGCCCTCAATTTCCCGGCGCAAACGGCCCGCTTCGTCCGCGTGGCCATTCACGAGACCAGCGGCGGCTCGCAGCCGGGCATCGACGAACTGGAGATCTTCGGACCCGACGGGAAAGAGAACCTCGCTCTGGCCAAGCGCGGCGCCGTGGCCAGCGCCTCGTCGCTGCTTCCGGGTTACGCCATCCATCAGGTGAAGCACCTCAACGACGGGCTGTACGGAAACGACCATAGCTGGATTGCGGCCACCGGCGGCTCGGAGTGGGCCCAGATCGAGTTGCCCAAGCCAGCCATGGTGGCCAGCGTCGTGATCACGCGCGACCGCTTGGGCCAGTTTCGCGACCGCATCGCGGAGGTCTTCGACGTCCAGCTTTCCCAGGATGGCCAGAAGTGGCAGTCGGTAGCCAAGCGCGAGCGCACGGGGAAGAACCGTGCGCGCCAGATTCCGTACTTCCAGGTCGACCGCTTGCCGGCCAAGACGTGGGACGGCTTCCTCCAGTACGCGTTTCTGCGCGAGCGGGCGACGTGGAGCCGCATTCCGGCGGACGATCACCTCTCGCCGCTGCAGGTCGACCGGCCGGCCATGCCCGGCGGCCCGTTGTATTGGAGCCGCATCGCCCGGCTGGCGCCGCTGGAGCGGGTGCTGGTGCTGCTGGAAGAAATGATTGCGCGGCTCGACGGGCAGGGGTTGGATGTCGCCGCAGAACGCGCCCAGGCGGCCGAGTTTCGACGCCGGGCCGCCCAAGAGCGCGACTCCGAGTCGCTCTACCTGGCGGCGCGGCTCGCCAAGCGGCAACTCTTCCTCCGCGATCCCGCCCTGGCGCCGATGGAACGAATCCTCTTTGCCAAGCGGCATCCATTCCTGGAATCGCACAACTACAGCGAGCACCTGGACGGCATCCTGGAGCCGGGCGGCGGCGTGTTCGTGCTGCACATCTCCCGCGACGAGCAGGGCCGGTTCCGGCCGGACCGCGCCCGCATCCAGCGGCTCTTCGACGGCACCGAGGGCATCGTGCGCGAGCCGGTCTCGGACTTTGACGCCCGGATGGTCTACTTCGCCTACCGGCCCGACAAGCCCGAGGTGGACGGCTGGGCCTCGTACTGGCACCTGTACGCCATGCGGTCCGACGGTTCCGGCCTGCGCAAGCTGACCGATGGGCCGTTCCACGACTTCGACGCGGTCTGCCTGCCCGACGGCGGCGTGGCCTTCAACAGTACGCGCTGCAAAGCCCGTTTCCTCTGCTGGCGTCCGCAGGCCTACGTGCTGCACCGCATGAGCGCCGACGGCTCGCACATCGAGCGTCTCTCGCATGCCAACCTGAGCGAATGGAAGCCCTCGGTGATGCAGAATGGCCGCATCCTGTGGACCCGCTCGGAGTACCTGGACAAGGGGGCCGACTTCGGTCATACGCTGTGGTCGATCCGGCCCGACGGCACGCATCCCGAATTGGTCTTCGGCAACAACACGCCCAATTGCTACAGCCAGGCCCACGAGGTCCCCGGCACGCAGGAGTTGGTCTGCACGCTCATGTCGCACGGCGACCACAAGGGCCCGATCGCGCTGGTGGATCGGGCCAAGGGGCCGTTCGATGTGGGGGCGATCACAAACATCACGCCGGACACGCGCCCGCAATATCAGATGAGCCGGTCGCACGACGACACGTTCCGCGATCCGTACCCGATCTCGCGCGACCACTTCCTCGTCGCCCACAATCCCGACAATCAGCACGACTGGTGCCTGTACGTCATCGACCGGTACGGCAACCGGGAGTTGCTGTACGTCGACTTGGAGATCAGCAGCAAGCATCCCACTCCGCTTCGGGCGCGTCCGCGTCCGCCCGTCTTGCCCAGCACGCTGGACGCGAAGCTGGCCCAAGAGGGGCTGGGCCAGTTCTCCGTCGAGGACGTCTATCGCGGTCTGGGCTCGACCGTGGCCCGCGGCCGGGCGAGATACCTGCAAGTCTCGGAAGAGGTGCCGGCTACGTTGGAGACGCTTCCCAACGGCCAGTGCCGCGCGGACCACCCGCCGTTCACCGACTTCTACGCCTCGCCGGTTCATCTGGTACACGGTCCCACGCCCACGTTCGAGACCCGCACTCCCAACGCGCCGTTGACCCTCCTGCGGACCAACCACAACTGGCCCGATTTGGTGAAGGAGGTCTCGCCGGGGCTGTACCGGGTGCGGGAGTCGGGCGGCTGGCCGAGCTACGTGGCCAAAGCGGTGCTGGGCACAGTGCCGATCGGCAAGGACGGCTCGGCGAACTTCCTGGCCCCGGCCGGAAAGGTGCTCTATTTCCAGTTGCTCGACGACGACTACAACGAGTTGCAGCGGATGCGGAGCGTGGTTCAATTGCAGCCCGGCGAGCGCCGCAGTTGCATCGGCTGTCACGAGAACCGGCAGTCGTCGCCTCCACCCGGCAGCGGGCTGGCCTTGACGCAGGCCCCGCGCACCCTGGAGCCGCCGCCCTGGGGCACCGCGGCGTTCGATTACCAGCGGGTCGTGCAGCCGGTGCTGGACCAGCACTGCGTGCGCTGCCACGACGGGCGCCAGCCGAAACGCTCCGACCTCCGCGGCACGCTCGACGCGGAACGCGTGCCCGCCTCCTACCGCGCGCTGATCGCGGGCGGTTGGGTCCACTACTTCGACTTCACCTACGGAATGCGGCACTTCAAAGCCGAGCCGCTTTCCTTCGGGAGCGTGCGGAGCCGCGTGTTTGAGGTCCTCGCCGACGAGCACCACAAAGAGGTCTCGCTCGACAAGGCCGGCATGCGGGCGATCAGGACCTGGATCGGCTTGAACTGCCCCCTCTGGCCCGACTACATCTACCGGCCGGACCGCCCGGCCTCGCTCACGGCG
>CAZFKF010000692.1:0-3946 GCA_964518805.1 uncultured Planctomycetaceae bacterium
GGTGCGCGAGTTGACGCGGCTGGAGCGGCGCGCATTGCGCATGGCCCGTCGTCCCAACACGGAAGACTGTCAGGAATGAGCGGGAAGCTTTGCTGGGCGTTATGCGCACGAACGCTTCGTCTCCGAGGCGCCGATCACCACGGAATCCACCATGTCCAGTGCCCTGCCCTTGGTTGAGGAATTGCCTCTGCCGCCCGAACCGGAGGCCGCCTTCGTGCGTCTGGCCGGCCTTCCCCACTGCCTGTTCTTGGACAGTGCGATGCGCGACCCGGTGCTGGGGCGCTATTCGTTCCTCACGGCCGACCCGTTTGACTACATCGAGTGCCGCGCGGATGGAGCGGGGGACGCCCTCGCCCGGCTTGCGACTCGGCTGACGCAATTCGCCGCCGCCGCGATTGCCGGCCTGCCGCCGTTTCAAGGCGGGGCCGCGGGGCTCTTGAGCTACGACTTGAACCGCCAGTTGGAAATGCTGCCGCGGCCGAAGTACGACGAGTTCCAACTGCCGGCGCTGGCCGTGGGGTTGTATGACGCGGTCGTTGCCTGGGATCACGAGAACGGACGTGCGTGGGTCATTTCGCACGGTTTTCCGGAGGCGGGGGCGGACGCGAGGCAGCGGCGCGCCAGGCAACGGCTCGAAGAGTTTCGGGCATGGCTTTCGGGAGCCGCGCCCGTTGCCCCCCGGAAAGGCCACTCATGCAGAGTCGGTCCGATCCGCGTCGATCAACTCGCCCCGCAGTTCCCGGTCGGAGACCACCAAGGTCTGGTCAGCAGCTTCTCCGAGACCTCGTACCTCGACGCCGTGCGACGAGCGATCGACTACGTCATCGCTGGAGACGTGTTCCAGGTCAACCTGGCGCAGCGGCTGCTCTATCCAGCGCGGGCCGACTCGACCGTCCTCTACCGCCGTCTCCGGCAACGGAATGCCGCGCCGTTCGCCGGGTACTTCGATCTCGGCGAGTTTCAGATTGTCAGCGCTTCCCCGGAGCGTTTCCTCAGCGTGCGCGACCGATTCGTCGAGACCCGGCCGATCAAAGGGACCCGCCCGCGGTTTGCCGATCCTGCGGCAGACCAGGCGGCGGGCGAGGAGCTTTGTCGAAGCTCCAAAGACCGGGCCGAAAACGTGATGATCGTTGACTTGCTGCGAAACGACCTGGCCCGCGTCTGCGAGCCGCAGAGCGTCCACGTCAGCCAGCTTTGTGCGCTGGAGGCGTACCGCTTCGTGCAGCACCTGGTTTCGGCAGTGCGCGGCCGGCTGCGCAAGGACGCCCGCCCCGAAGATCTGATTCGTGCTGCGTTTCCCGGCGGTTCGGTGACCGGGGCGCCCAAAGTGCGAGCCATGGAGATCATCGCCGAGCTTGAACCGACGGCGCGCGGGGCGTACTGTGGGTCGCTGGGCTATGTGGGCTTCGACGGCGCGCTCGACCTCAGCATTCTGATACGTACGATCGTCGCCGGTCGCGGCTGGTGGCAGGCCCCCGTCGGCGGCGGCATTGTGGCTCAGTCGGTTCCCCTGCGAGAATACCGGGAAACCTGGGACAAGGCCGCTGGGCTGCTGCGTGCGATGTTGGAGGAGGAATGACCGTCTTGCTTATCGACAACTACGACAGTTTCGTCTTTAACCTGGCTCGGTACTTGGAGCGTTTGGGTCAGCGAACGGAGGTGGTGCGCAACACAGCCATTGACGTGGCGGGCGCGAGGGCGATGAGGCCCGACGCGCTGGTGCTCTCGCCGGGGCCCTGCGCGCCGCGCCAGGCCGGCTGCTCGTTGGACCTTGTCCGGGCACTGCACGCTTCGCTGCCGATCCTGGGAGTCTGCCTGGGACACCAAGCGATCGCCGAAGCCCTCGGCGCGCGGATCGTCCGCGCCGCCGAACCGGTCCACGGCCGCACCTCGGCCGTCCTTCACAACGGGCGAGGAGTTTTTGCAGGCCTTCCTAGTCCCTTGATCGCCACGCGCTATCATTCGCTGGTGGTGGAAGAGGCTTCGCTTCCCGCGCCGCTGGAAGTGACGGCCCGCACCGAGGACGGCACGATCATGGCCATCCAGCACCGCCGACTGCCGGTCGTGGGCCTGCAATTCCATCCTGAATCGATCCTCACAGAGCACGGGTATCCGCTGCTGGCTGCATTCCTGCGTCTCGCAGGGTTGCCCGTGCCCGCCACGTTGCCCACGATCGGCGACGAACTGCGAATCGGAGGAGCGGTGCCGTGATTCTGGAGGGAATCGTCACGACGCTCGACGCAGCGGGAGGCGTGAACATCGCGCCGATGGGCGCGGTGGTCGACGAGCAGCGGTTGCGCAGCCTCCAGCACATGGAGTTGCGCCCGTACCAAGGCACCGCAACGCTGGCAAACCTCCAGCGCAGCCGCGAGGCCGTCTTCCACGTGACCGACGATGTGGAGTTGATCGCCCGCGCCGCGCTCAACCAGTTGGACACGCAGCCCGAACTCCTTCCGGCGCGAGGCGTCGACGGATGGATTCTGGCGGATTCCTGCCGGTGGTACGCCCTTCGCGTGACGAGCCTCGACGCGTCCGGTCCGCGTGCCGCCGTTCCATCGGAGGTCGTGGCCGCGGGGCGGCTCCGCGACTTCTTCGGCCTGAACCGGGCGAAACACGCGGTGGTGGAAGCGGCGATCCTGGCGACCCGCACGGCATGGATTGCCCCGGAGGAAATTTACGCTGCATTGGACCGGCTGTCCGTGCTCGTCGAAAAGACGGGCGGGGATTCCGAGCAACGGGCCTTTGCTTTCCTGACCGACTACCTGCGCCGCGCGATCGAGGAGAAGCTATGATCGATCGCGTCGTGCGCGTCGTCGCTGCCAGCCGGCTGCATTTCGGAATGCTCTCGGTGAACCAGCCGCAGGTCCGGCGCTACGGCGGTCTGGGCGCCATGGTCGACGCTCCCGGACTGGAACTGGTGATCCGTCCAGCAGCACGGCTCGAAGCATCGGGTCCCTTGGCCGATCGAGCGCTGTCCGCGGCTCGACTCGCAGCGCGATGCTTCGGCGCAAGCGATGAAACCGGAGGACCGGCATGCAGGATCGACGTCCTTCGCACGGCGCCACTTCACGTGGGATTGGGGACGGGGACGCAACTCGCCATGGCGGTCGCCGCCGGCCTGAATGCCTGGCTCGAAGTCGCGCCGCTTCCCCCGGAGCAGCTCGCCCAGTGCGTGGGTCGCGGCAAGCGATCGGCGATCGGGCTGTACGGGTTCGCGCACGGGGGATTGCTCTACGAGACGGGCAAAAGCACCGAGGAGGAAATCGCCCCGCTTGTGAATCGCGTTGAGCTTCCGACGGAGTGGCGGTTTGTGCTCGTGCGTCCAATGTGCCAGTGCGGTCTCTCCGGGGAGGCCGAACGGGATGCTTTCGCTCGCCTTCCGCCGGTGCCCGTCGAGCGCACGGAGACGCTGTACCGGGAGGCCGCCGATCGCCTCATGCCGGCCGCCGCGGCCGGCCGGTTCGACGACTTCAGCGAAAGCCTCTATCAGTTCGGCTATCTCGCCGGCTTGGGCTTCGCCGAGAGGCAGGGAGGGGCGTTTCATGGGGAGCGACTCGCGTCGCTCGTTGAACGGATCCGCTCGTGCGGGGTCCGTGGCGTCGGCCAAAGCTCGTGGGGGCCGACGTTGTTCGCCCTCGTGCCGAACGATTCGGCCGTCGCCGAGTTCCTCGAACGGTTTGGCCGGCACGAGGACGCCCGCAGCTTGGAACTGACCGTTGCGATTCCGCAGAATGAGGGGGCAAGGATCGAGGTTCTCTCGTCGCCGAATCCCCCGAGTTGGATGAAGATTCGCGGATCGAAGTAGGAGGGTGTGAACTGTGGAACATGCACCCGGATCCGTTCGCGACATCCTCCAGAAATACTGGGGCTACCCCAGCTTTCTGCCGCTTCAGGAAGAGGCGATGGGATGCGCCCTTCGCGGTCAGGATTCGGTCGTGGTGCTTCC
>CAZFKF010000693.1:0-3942 GCA_964518805.1 uncultured Planctomycetaceae bacterium
TGAGCGATCATCCGCGTTGCCATCAGGTTGATCTCGATCGTCAGGTCGGCGTTGGCCACCGCGACTGCAGCGGTCGACGGCACATTCTGAGGCGGTTCGGCGCGACTAGGCGACACTGCGGCAAGTGCCAGAAGCAGGCATGCCATTGCGATCAACCGATGCCCGTCGATGGGTGTGGCGTGCCCACCTCGCGTGAATCGCAGGACGCCCCCGGTTGTCTCTTGACGAGTGTCGCTCGATGCGTGTGTCATGCGAGGTCCCCTTTCCCCATGTCGTTAACCGTTCGTCTTCGCTTGTCTGACCGTTCGCTCTCGAAGGACGGCGTTCTGGCCGTATCCAAAATTGAATCCGTCCGCTGCCTCACCCATGCGAAAGTGCCCGCGCTCGCCTGTTACGTCACCGGGTGCTCGATGCGATCGACCAATGCTACGCGGAGATCGCACACGTTGGTGTGCGTCGGCCCCGTCTTGACGAGCGCGCCCAGCGGCTCGAAGAAATGGTATGCGTCGTTGCGGGCGAGGAAGTCGGAGGGATTGAGCCCGCGTTGCCTCGCGGTACGGAGGACTTCGGCATCCAGCGCCGCGCCGGCTGCGTCGGTAGGGCCGTCCTCGCCATCCGTCCCACCGGAGAGCAGGGCCAGGCCTTCGCCGCCGTCGTTCCAGAGAATCTCGGCCGCAGCGAGCACCAACTGCTGGTTGCGCCCGCCGAGCCCGCGGCGGGCGGACTCGACCAGTTGCACTACGGGTTCGCCACCGCTGATGAGGCAATCGGGCCCAGCCGTCTCCCGCATGGCGTGGGCCATCTGGGTCAAATGGCGGCCCACGTCTTCGGCGTATCCTTCAGAGCGTCGCGCGCTGAGCATGGCGGGCGAATATCCCAGTCGCACCGCTTCCTGGCCGGCAGCGTCGACGGCCGTGGCGTTGTTGCCGATGATTCGATTCGTCACGCGGCTCGTGAGGCCGGCGGCGCGAGTCTTGCGGTGGTCGGACGATCGCAGGTACTCGAACACGCGAGACGAAATCCCCGCCTCGGCGGCGCGAAAACGTTCGAGCACGGCCAGAGCCGCTTCCGGAGTGGAAGTGTCGGGCACGGTCGGCCCGGAGGCGATGGTATCCAGCGGATCGCCGAGCACGTCGGAGAGGATCAGCGTAACCATCCGGCCTGCGCCGCACGAGCGGGCCAAGCCGCCCCCTTTGATCCGGCTGAGCTGCTTGCGCACCGCATTCAAATCTTCAATGTTCGCTCCGGCCGCGCTCAGATGGCGAGTCACGGCCAGTTTGTCGGCCAAGGTAATCCCGGGCACTGGGGCCGGCATGAGGGCCGAGCCGCCACCGGAGATTAGACACAGGCACAGGTCGCTCGGGCCGAGCGATGCGACGATTCGCAGGATCTCGGCCGCACCGGCGGCGCCGGCCTCGGTGGGCTCGTTGACGCCGGCCGGCCGGGCGCCGTGCAGGTGGATTCGCCGCAGGGATCGAACGCAGTCCTCCGGCACGTTGATCCAGCCGGCGAGTTGCTTGTCGTCCATCAGACGCGGACCGAGGGTCTCTTCAACCGCCGCGGCCATTCCCGAGCCGGCTTTCCCCGCGCCGACAACGGCGATCCGGCCGATCGACGCCAGGTCCCAGGCGTCGTCGCCTACCAGGAGCAGGTTGCCCTCGACGCGGAGCGACTCACGCACCAGTCGTTCCGAGCCGACGGCATCGACGCCAGCCTGCCAGATGCAGAGTGCGTCACAACGGAGTTGCGCGGGGGTACGTCTGGGCATGGTGCTGCTTCTCGCCGGCGGCGGGATGAGCCCCGCGCTTCGACAACTACGCTTCGTCGATCCTCCCCGCGGCCGAGGCTCTGACCTCGAGCCGCTCCCTACTGCGTCCTCAACACGTCCCGCCATTGGGTCTCATGCTGCAAGACGACGTGGCCGAAGTTGGTCGGGGAAGCGGTGCGCATCACGAGCCCTGCCATGACCGGCATCTTGCCCACCTTGAAGACGCCCGCCACTGCACACCACAGCGTGCCTTTGCCTCCCTCACCCGGCAGGCGGGCGCCGGTGAAGAAGACGTTGGCAAACCCAATGCTGCTGAGTTGCGGGGACCATTTTCGGACCACGGGTTTGTGGGCGGTTACGACCAGGGCCAGCCCCGGCACGATGGCATCCAACACGCCTGCGAGTTGATTCAGCGGTGGCAGGTCGTGGCCGCGTCCGGCAGGGGCGATCACAACGGCCAGCAGGCGCACGGGCACATTGTAGAAGGCGAGTTGCGGTCCGGCCGGCGGCGGGCCTTGGGGCATGAGGTCGTTGACGCTGATCCCCATGTCCGGCGATGATTCGACCGCCTGTTTCGGCTTCTTAATCTTGAGAACCTTCAGGATCACGTACACGACCGTGATCACGACCGCCGCAAGGATCGCGTACTTGATCAGGCTAGCCGATCCCTGGATCGCTGCGTCCTTCCACTTATTGAGCTGTTCGGTGAAATGCTCGCCCATGGCTACGATCTCCCCTTCGCCAATACGCCGTTGACCACCAGCGCCACCAGGAGGACGAGACCGGTGAGCAACTGCCGCGCCAAATCGTTGATCCAGTTGACCTGCATCAGTCCGACGTTGAGGATCGTAAACGTCAGCACACCGACGAGCGTCTTGCCGATTCCCCCTTCGCCGCCGAACAGGCTCGTGCCGCCGAGCACCACGCAAGCGACCGCGCTGAGCAGCAGGTCCTTGTTCTGGTCGAGCGAGGCGTTGGTCAGCCGGCCAGCGTTGACCAGTCCGCCCAGGGCCGCGGTCAGGGCACACAAAGCCAGGCAAGCGACCACGATCCGGCCGGTGCGCACGCCCGCCAGCCGGGCCGCCTCGCGGTTGCCGCCGGTCATGTAAACATAGCGGCCGAAGCGGGTGTGCTGCAAGACGATGTGTCCCAGGCCGAGAACGGTCGCCGCCAGAATTGCACTATAGGGAATGGTCAAGTACGCGCGAAGTCCTTCGGGCAGGCCCAGCACGCGGCCCAGGTCAAGCACCTCGTTGCCGACTCCCGTGAGCGCATCGGGGATCTTGAACGTCGCACTCTTGGTCAGAAAGCGCGACATCCCTTCGGCGATGAACATCATGGCCAAGGTGATGATGAAACTGGGGAGCCGCGACCAGACGGTCAGCAGCCCGGACACAAACCCGAGGGCGAGACTCGAGACCAGCGGCAGCAGCAGGACGAAGATCAAGGCCGCGCCCTCGGCCTGCCCTCCGCCCGGCGGTCCTGCAGCCCAATCGCCGGTGAACACGTGGCGCAATCCACCCCAGTTGACGAGGAACCATCCCCAGTTCTGGAACAGCCACCCGCACAGACAGGCCGCCCAGAGGGCCATCATGCCCACGGCCAGATCGATCTCCGCGCAGATCAGCACGTAGGTCAGCCCCACGGAGACGATGGCCAACACCGATCCTTGTTTGAGGATGGCCAGAAGCGTTCCGGCCCGTAAGAAATGCGGGGCTGCGACGGTGAAGAACGCCACGAGCATCGCCAGGCTCACCAGGGGAGCAATGTCGCGTCCTTCCCAACGCGAGTGCCATTGCCTGAATCGAGAGGACGGCTCCGATCCGGAGTAAGACGGCGTGGAAGGCTGGTCGGTCACAGTTGTCAGTCACTCCGTGTAGAATTGTGTCGCAACACGAGTCTCCTCGGCCGGAGTCGGGCTGCAAAGCAGCCGCGTCCCCTCACCCCCTGCCCCTCTCCCGCAAGCGGGCGAGGGGAGATAGACCCAGCCGCCCGCCGCCGACATCCCCACCCCCCAACGATCTCCGAACTCTTTCCCCTTTGCCCACCCCCACAACTCCGCCTTTTCCACCCGGGTGTCTCTGCATTCCCCCGTGATGCGCCCGCGGCCCCATCCGGGGGTTCCGTCGGCGGTGGCCCGCGCGGGTTTCGGTTTCGCCCGGGGCGAGCGAGCG
>CAZFKF010000694.1:0-3935 GCA_964518805.1 uncultured Planctomycetaceae bacterium
GACTTGAATTCCAGGAGCGTGGTTGAAGCGTCGTCCGACCTGTAGTCCTGCACCAACGTGCCGGCCAAGGCGGCGACGCGTCGCACCGGTCCGGCGAAAAACTCCAGGAGGTCGTACAGGTGCGTCGCCATGTCGATCAGGGCCCCACCGCCGCCTGTCTTAGGGTCTTGACGCCATGCCCCTTCGATTCGCGGATACCAGCACGACAACTGGGCACGCATGTAAGTGATCTTCCCGAGCCGGCCCGCGTCGATCATCTCCTTGATCTTGGCGTGAGCCCCGTGGAACTTCATCATGTAGCCTTCCTGGAGCATGACCTTGTGCTTGCGGCAGGCGGCCACGGCCTCCTTGGCCTGTTTGAGGGTCAGGCACAGCGGCTTTTCGCACAGCACGTGCTTTCCCGCCTGCGCCGCGCGCATAATCTGGCCCGCGTGGCACGCAACCGGAGAGGCGATGTACACGGCTTCCACCTCGGGATCGGCCAGGAGGTCCGTCTCCTTGGTGTATGCCTTGGCTACGCCGAAGGCCTTCGCTGCCCGATCGACGCCGACCGGGTCCATGACCGCCACCAACCGGCAGTTCTTGGCCTTGAGCATCCCGGGGATCGTCTTGCGAAACGCAATCCCGCCCGCTCCGATCACGCCGAAGTTGACTTTCTTTGCCATACTTGAGCCCTTTCCGGTGCTTGGAGGTATCCAGCGGCCTTCAATCTATGACGCCGGCCGGAGGATGGCAAGTATTGTGATCGATGAACACGGGATCGGGGAACCGTCCCGCATCGCCCACCGATCCGTGGTCCGTCTTCGCGTCGAAACCAAGGGGCGCGGGCAGGACATCCGAATTGGCACGGCGCGCGGAATGTTCGAGAATGGAGTGTCCGCACCACGTCTCCCCGCAAGCACGATCCGGCAGGGAACAGGCCGTGGCGGAGTCGCCTACCAAGAGGAGAGAACCAGCCGATGAAGACGAAGACCTGTGGGAACATCTTGGGAATCCGGTGTTTGATACTCGCCGCAGTCCTAGCGGTGGCGCGACTATCTGGTCTTGTTGCGGCGGAAGCCCCCCTTGCGGCGCCACGGGGGAATGCAGCCGTCGTGGCGCAACCGGGCGGGTTTCAGTACTTCGTGGGCGTTGTGGGCAATCCGTCCGTTCCCGATATCCGCTGGAGCGACGACGAACTGGAGCAGATCAAGGCCCTGGGCGTGAACGTTGTCCAACTGAGCATCGCGTGGGGAAACAAGCCGGCCGACGAGGTCCTGAACCTCGAGGACTTGGATGCCGGACAGCGTGCGAAGTTCGCCTTCCGCGTCCAGCAGGCGAAGAAGCACGGGCTGAAGACGATGGCCCAGTTCGGCATCCCAAGGATGGTCAAGGAGAGTCCCGTGCAGCCGGCCTGCATTCTGGACCCCGCAGTTCAAGAGAAGTACCGGCATCTCTTGGCGGACTTCATGAATTCCTTTCCCGAGGTGGACGACGTTTTGGTTTACACGTTTGACCAGCGGGCGTGGCTTTGCAGCGAGTTCGGACCGTGTCCGCGGTGCGCCGGCCTGCCGTTGGACGAGCGCCTGCCGTCGTTCCTCAATTTGCTTATGGAGACCATGCAGCGTTGCCGCCCCAACGCTCGCCTTTGGTGGAAGCCGTGGGAGCTTTCCAAGGGCCAGGTCGTCGCCATCCTCGACAAGCTCAGCCCGGCCCGTCTCGGCCTGGTATTGAATCCCTCGACCAGCAACGAGGTGTATCCGTTCAACGACCGTTCTTTCAAGTCCGACCTGGGGGTCAAACGCCTCGTGCGCATGGCGTGGGAGCGGAGCATCCCGGTGATCGGCGAGTTCGATCACACGTTGTACAAACCGCTCTACCTGATCGAGGATTTCTTTCCGCGACTGATCTACAGCCAGATGGTCGGCTGGAAGGAGATGCAGGGGGTGATCGGCGTGAAAGAGTATTACGGCTTCGCGCCCTCCACCTTTTCCGTGAACGCGGCCATGCTGAAGGCTTGGATGAAATCGCCTCAGGCGCCACTCGATACGCTCCTCAAGGAGATTGCGGCGCCCTATGGCCCCAAAGCAGCGCCGCTGTTGATTGAGGCCTGGGAATACACGGCGCAGTCGGTCGAGGCATTTCCCTGGGACACGACCTACTTGATCGGCCCGATGGGCCTCGATCGCCACCACGACGGCTCGCATGGCTGGGAACCGGCGTCGATTCTGAACGCCACGTGGGACACGCCGATCTGGAAGGCCAACCGGCGGGCAAATTTCATGCTCACGGAGGAGAACAAGGCGCACCCGTGGTTGTTCGAAGACGCCGGCCTGCGTTTGGAGGATTGCGCCGCCCTCGGATTTCGGGCCGTTGCGCTATACGATCGGGCCATTCAAGTTGGGGGAAGCAAGACGGACGATATCCGCACGCAACGCGAGGTTGTGTGGAAGACCGCTCGGGCGGTGCGCGGCGTCTCGTGCCATTTGCTTGAGACGCTCGCCGCCCACGATGCTCGTTCGGTCCAGTCGGATGAGCGGCAATTCGGTCGGGTTGTCAAGCGGCTCGAGTCCTTGCTCAAGAAGGACCTGGAGAACCAAGGGGGACGAGCCGAGGTGGCAGCCAAGCTCGCCGAACTCCGTCGCGACCCCAAGGCGTGGCTGGGCGCCCATCTCAATTCGGCGCTCGGAGAGCGAACGCCGAAGGGCTACGAGGCGTTTTCCAACGCAACGGTGGACTGGAAGGTCTGGATTCCGCCGCAGAAACCTGCCCCCGACGCTGGTCGCACGCCGAACGCATCGCAAGACCTTCCGAAGACGGCGAAATAGGGGTTGAGGATTCCGCAGGGCCCATAGCAGGAGCGTTGCTCGTGCCCGTCTGGTGGAGTACGACCGGTGCGGTTGCCGCGCGAGCCGTAGCGTTCATTGCTGACGCGCCGGCGATGGCGTTGCCAACTGGCGGTACTTCGCGACCATGGCTTCCACGAGCCCGATCGCCCGCTCCGCGCGATCCGGGCTCCATCCCTGCTGTTCTATCGCGGTCATGGCCGAGGTATAAGCGAGGTGCGTGTCTACCATCTCGTTGTAGCTGTAGAAACCGAAACCGTCCCCAAGGGCCGCAGCCTGACCTGCGCCGTTCCATTTCAGGTGCACGAGCGCGGCCGTGGAATACCGGTCCACGTATCGGATGGTGTGCTGGGCTCCGGCAGACATTACGGCTTCGTCAAAGACCAGAGGCGCCGCCTCGCTGCCGTCCGGATTCCGACCGAAGGGTATCTCCACTCCAAACCACGCTTGGGCCAGTTTGGCACGGCTTCCAGCGAGGATATCGGACCAGCCTTTTTACACTCAGCCAAGGCATGATCCTAAGGCCGGCTTGGGCCGCCGGTCGGTGCGAACGCTCCAGCCAACGCCAATCGCCATCGATCGCCTGGCTCCATTCGTGATCCAACAACAACGTGTTGAACCCCATGCCGCGCAGCCGGCGCAGGTCGTTCAGCACCGCCTCGTCGCTGCTCTTCCACGACCCCCACCAGTGGGGATGGTGGTAGATGCAGACCATCGGCTCGTCATGGGGCAACCGCAGCGGTTTGGCCTCCGCGGTTGGGAGCCCCCGGAGCAGCATCCAGGCCCAGACCAGCAACAGAAATCCTCCTCCGAATCCGGTCCGGCAGGTCATTTTCATCATTCCCCAAGAAGACCAAAGCGACTTCATCTGATTTCTCCGGCAGGGCGGTTCTGGCCAATTCAGCACCAAGTCCATCATCGCCTTCGGTTCTCTATCGCGATCTCCACCACGGCTTCCAGACGCGTGCGCAGACTCGGTTCCATCGAGTCCGTGATCGGCGGCACTTCGATTTCGGTCACGGGAATTCCCAGCCGATTGCGGAGGATGTCGCCGATCACCAGTCCTTCCAAGCCGCAGTGGCTTGCCCCGGGGATTCTGGAGATCACGAC
>CAZFKF010000695.1:0-3931 GCA_964518805.1 uncultured Planctomycetaceae bacterium
GATCAAGGACATCAAGGCCCGCTTCGCCGACGCGAAGATCTACCGCGACTACCGCAAGCTGTATGACGAGCAGAAGCACCTCGACGCGGTTTGGGTGGCCACACCCGACCACCATCACTTCCCGGCCAGCGTCCGCGCCATCGAGGCCGGGCTGGCCGTCTACTGCGAGAAGCCGCTGTGCCACGAGATCTTCGAGGCCCGCAAGCTGCGCGAACTGGCCAAGGCCAAGAACGTCGCCACGCAGATGGGCAACCAGGGCCACTCCGGCGAGCACGTGCGGTTGCTGTGCGAGTGGATCTGGCAGGGGAGCCTCGGCGACGTGACCGAGGCCCACGTGCGCCCGCCCTTCAACCAGATGGATTTCGGCTCGCGCGATCCCGGCCGGCCGATTCCCGTGCCGGCGGGCTTCGATTGGGACCTTTGGCAAGGCCCGGCCAAGGCCCGCGAGTTCCGCAGCGGCATCCATCCGGCCACCTGGCGCGGATGGTACGACTACGGCACCGGGCTCTTGGGCGACTGGTTCTGCCACAACGCCGACGGCGCGGTCTGGGCCCTCAAACTCTATGAGGCCGACACGTGCGAAGTGGAGTGCGAGGGGGACAAACCGGGCGAAACCAACTGGCCGCACGGCGTGCGCGTCTCCTGGAGATTTCCCCAACGCGGCGATATGGCCCCGTGCATTCTGCGGTGGAGTGCGGGCACGTACAACGACAAGCCGATGCCCCCCACGGTCGATCCCCAGCGCGTCGCGTCCGTGGCCCAACACCCCAGCGCTTACTTTGGCACGAAGGGGACGGCCGTCTCGGGCTGGTGGATGAACGGCACGCGTCTGTTTCCCGAAAGCTTCATGCAGAAGGTCGGCAAGCCCAAGAGCGTGATACCCCGCGTCAAAGGGCACGAAGTGGACTTCCTCAACGCGGTCCGCACGGGCGGCCGTTCGTCGGCCGACTTCGATTACTCCGCGCGTTTGACCGAGATCATGCTGATCGGCAACGTGGCCTTGCGTGTCCGCGAGAAGCTTGCCTACGACTTCCGGCAAGGCAAGTTCACCAACAGCGACAAGGCCAACGCCCTCGTGAAACGCGAGCCCCGCAAGGGCTGGGAATTCGGATACGCGTAACCCGCGAACACGAGATGCACTATAAGCTGAGGGATGACTCAGTCGTGATGTCAGGCGGCTTCAACCAACTACAATGGCCCCGTTGTCTTCTCGTTCGTCCGAGTTCGCCTCCCCAGGAGAATTGCCATGAGCAAAGCGTTCTGGTCGTCCTGCGTCGCTGTCGGGGCGTTGGTCGTCGTGTCGTGCATCGCGTCTGCAGCGTCGGCTCAGGGGCCAGACGTGATCGCCAAGCCGTACCTCTTGGATACGGGCCTGGTCTCGCGGTCGATCTCGTTCGAGAACCCAACCGGGGCACCGGGCCAAGGGGGCAAGGCGGCCAGCAACCTTGGGCCGGGACGCAAGGGCTCGCCGGCGAGGGACGTTAAGCCGGGCGAAACCGTCCCGCTGTGCGACATCCAGGGTCCGGGAACGATCCGGCACCTTTGGATCACCACGGTCCGCGAGCCCGCCGTGCTGCGAAGCCTCGTGCTGCGGGCCTGGTGGGACGGCCAGGAGCACCCGAGCATCGAGTGCCCGCTGGGCGATTTCTTCGGCTTCGCTCACGGCAAGGTGACGCCCTACCAGTCGGCCGTTCATTCCGTCGGCCCCAGCGCAGGGATGAATCTCTGGCTTGCGATGCCATTCGTCAAGCGGGCGAAGTTCACCTTCACCAACGAGGGGACCAAGGCGGTGCCCCTGTTCTATCAACTGACGTACACGCTGGGCGACAAACACGCGGAGGACGTGGGCCGGCTTCACGTCCTGTTTCGCCGCGAGAACCCGACCACCGCCAAGAAAGACTTCGAGCTTCTGCCCCAACGCAAGAACAAGGGCCGATACGTGGGCGCGGTGATCGGCATCCGCAACCTTCATCCTGCCCAGTGGTGGGGCGAAGGAGAAATCAAGGTCTACATGGACGGCGACAAGGATCTCCCCACCATCGTCGGCACGGGAAGCGAGGATTACGTGGGCCTTTCCTGGGGCGTGCAACAGGTGACGTACCTCTATAACGGCTGCAACCTGGACCAGAAGCACTTCGTCTCGATGTACCGCTGGCACCTGCCCGACCCGATCGCCTGGCAGAAAGAGGCCCGCATCACGATCCAGCAGATCGCCTGGAAAGACGGCCTGGCCGAGACCCAGGACGACTGGTCCACGGCCACGTTCTGGTACGAACCGACGCCCAGCGCGCCCTTGCCTCCGTTCCCCGACGTCAAGGCCCGCACCGCGAACCTCTGGCAGGAAGACACGAAGTAGCGACGCCGTCGACGCGTAACGTCTCGGTGCGCCGGCAGGTTCACCGTCGATCGCGGGTCTGGTTCTCCGAGGCGGTGACGCTGGCCGCGGCCTCGTCGCGGCTGGGGCGGTCGATCAGGAATCCGCCCGGCCCGACGCGCTGGATGAACTGGTTGTTCTCGGCCTCGCAGCCGTACGCGTCGTTGCCGCCGTAGTCGACCAGGAAGCTGAAGTTGCCGCCGCACTGGGGCACGTCGTGATACGAGATGCTGGGCGGGCCGTAGCCCTGGCTATCGCCCAGATACACGTCGTTGCCCCGGCAATCGAAGAGGATGCCGACTCCGGCCTGGGCGCCGCAACCCTGGGTCAGGCCGCCGGTGGCCTCGTAGCGGTCGTTGCCGCCGAAATCACAGAGCACGCCGACGGCGCAGTCCCAAGCCATGCCGGTGCCCATGATGGTTCCCTCGTACACGTCGTCGCCGCGATCATCGAAGCAGAACCCCACCGCGTAGTGGCACCCCCAGCCGCAGCCGAATCGCTGGTAAGGCTCTTCGCTCCGCTCGCTGTCGTCGAAGGCCTTGCGGCAAATGAGGCGTTTGTCGTTGCCGCCGAAATCGCGGGCGAAGCCCAGGCCGCACCAGTATCCGCCGCCGTGCGACAGGTAGTCGAATTCGTAGGTGTCGTCGCCGTCGCCGTCCAGGATCGCGCCGATGCCTCCGGAAGCGCACTGGCGGATGCCGGCGCCAACGCCCTGGCCCCAGCCTTCGTAGCCCGGAGTCTCGGGCTTGTAGGAATTCGGATAGAGTCCGCCGCAGTAGTAACGATCGTCGCCGGTCAGATCTTCGAGGAGGCCAAAGCCCAGCGGGCCGCCAAAGCCTTGGGCCCACATGGCGGCAAGGTAGGAGTCGTGTCCGCTGCGGTCGATCAGCAGCCCCACGCCGCCCACGGCCTGCCCCTGCACCCGGCGAACGCCGGCATAGCGGTCGCTGCCGGCAAGGTCGATCAGGATGCCGACGCCGGCCACGGTTGACCCCTGGGCGACGTCGACGGCACGGTACACGTCGTCCCCGTCGGCGTCCACCAGCATCGAGACGCCCATGACGGCCGCCCCTTGCGCGCCAGGCTCGGTCGCCCGATAGTTGTCGTTCCCGGCCAGATCGAGAATCACACGCACCGGACGCGCCTGAGAAATGGAATTCTCTTCGTAGACATCGTTTCCGCCGAGGTCGATCACCACGGCCACGTCGGGCATGTGCTCGAACCGATAGGTGTTCGCCTCCTTGCCGCCGATGACGATCGCGCCGGCCGGCGTGGCGATCTTGGCGACCACCGGGCCGGTGACGCCGGCCACCGCGACATGCGTCGAACCGGGGTAGCTCTTGAGCTGTTCAAGGAGTTTGGGATCGCTAAGCGGAACGAGGGCCTCAGCAGCACTCAACAAGGCGCTGCGGTCCATCCGTTCCATGAGATCGCACAACTGGCGTCCAGTGCCGCGGTCCACCAGCGTATGCCCTACCCGGTTCTGGCTGATTAACACCGGGTAGAGGCTGGCTCGCAGGAACTGGATCTCGGTCGCGTTGAGCGGCGCCAAGGACG
>CAZFKF010000696.1:0-3924 GCA_964518805.1 uncultured Planctomycetaceae bacterium
CTTGACCGGACGGCGGGCGAAGTCCGCCAGATCGAGCGATTCCGTGCCCTTGAGCGTGATGTCGACCTTCTGCTTGGTGATCAGATTCCGGGCGCGGAACTTGTAGAGGGTCGCGGCCCCTCGCGCCGACGGCGATTGGACGTTCACCGACTCCATGATGCATGGCGAGTCATTGTAGTTGACGATCGTTCCCGTCTTGATTTCTTTGGCAAGCATAGAGTCTCCACAACAACGAAGGGCGAGGAATGGAGGACGCGAGCCCGGAAACCGCGGCCTTCAAGGCCGACGTCCGTCAGTCGTTCTACCCCGATCCGCCCCGTCGTACGTCCTTCCTCCCTTATCGTTTGTCTATCACAGTAATGCCCCTGACTGCGGGTCCACCGCGACACCGCCGGTCAATTCGACCAGGGCATCCAAGACGATGAGAAGCCCGCTGGGGTCGAACATTCCATCTTCGTCGCCGCCCGGGCCGCCGACCTTCTCAAAGTGCAGAACGTCAAACCGGCCGTCGCAGTGTTTGAGCCGCTCGATTCGCGCGCGTTCGTCAGGCTGGCAAGTTGGACCCAACAACTCCTTGGCCAGCGTGCGAGCCTCGTCGCGGACTTCTTCGCCAGCCAGGTAGCTGATGTCCAACGCGGCGAAATCATCGGGCGACAGAATCGTGAGCGATTCGAGAAGTCCCCTCTTGTCCGTGACGCTGTTGACCATTTCGAAGTGTGTACCCCCGGCCGCCAACAGTCTCTTCCTCAAGGCATCGAGTCTCGGCCGCTTGGCCGGATCGAAAAGCACGAAATAGGTTTCGCGCCACTGGTACTCCCGGTCTTCAAACAGTGACATGGGCGGTGCTCCGTGGCCAAGGGCCTCGGGGGAACGCGGCGCGGGCGAGCCGCCCCGCGATTCAATGGGGTTCTTCAGGCGGTTGTTCGTCGGGCTCATCGGCGTTGGCCCAGGCCTCCAGGGCCTTAAGGGCCGCGTCGCGTTCTTCCCGATCGGCCCAGACCGATTCGCCGTCTTCGATGCGTATTTCGTACTGACCTTCCCGCTGGCACTCCTCGCTTCCGCAGAAATGCGGCAGTGCCGATACCCACAGAATCCTGTACAAGGGGATGTACTTGTCGTCCACCAGGCAGAACATCGCCATGGTTGTCAACTCCGTCTCTCACGATCCGGCGGCAAGCTCCGTCGAGCGCCGCGCGGCGGCCTCGACGGCGGCAATCAAGGCCGCACGCAGGCCTCCAGCCTCCAACGCCTGCAACCCCGCGATCGTCGTGCCTCCGGGGCTTGCCACGCGGTCCTTGAGCACGGCAGGATGCTCGTTGGTCGACAAGACCATGGTCGCTGCCCCGGCAACGGTTTGCGCGGCCAGCGCAGTGGCCACGTGGCGCGGCAATCCCATGCGCACCCCGCCATCGCTGAGGGCCTCGATCATCACGTACACAAAAGCGGGACCGGAGCCGGACAATCCGGTCACCGCGTCCATCAGTTTCTCTTCCACCTGGAAAGCCACCCCAACGGCACCCAGGATCTGGGCCACGATCTCAGCGTCGGCGGATGACGCCGCGCCGCCCAGGCAGAAGGCGCACGCGCCGTGGCCGACTAGGCACGGTGTGTTGGGCATAACCCGGGCCAATCGCACGTCCGGCCCAAGCACCTCCGCCATCGCCGCACAGCGTACGCCGGCGGCAATCGACACCACGAGATGCCCGGCGCCAACCTTCCCCCGGAGTTGGGTCAGGACCTCAGACATCTGTTGGGGCTTCACCGCAAGGAGGAGGATCTTGCCCCATGCGACGACTTCGAGGTTATCGGTTGTCGTCCGGGCCCCCACAGCGCAGCCGAAGCGTTCCCGGGCAGCCTCCGAGGGATCGCTAGCAAGCAACCGTTCCTTGGCAACCAGCCCCGATTTCACCAGCCCCTGCCCCAACGCAGTGGCCATTTGGCCGGCGCCGATTAAGCCAATCTGTGAATTCAGCACGGGAAGGGACCTCCTCCAACCCTGGGGGGCTCCAATGTCGCCATGCTACGCCAAAGCCTCCGAGACGACAATGGGGGGCGGAGCGTTCCCAACTCCACTGGCCCCGCCGTACGGTGAGGTGATCGACGCAAGAGCTGCCGGACTGGATGTGGATGCTCCACACTGCCCTTGCAGGCTGCCGGTCGCCAGCCCCGTCCAGCAGTCTGCACTGCCAATCCAGGATTGAGCTTACACCGTGGCATTCTCCATCGTGGCGGTTTCCACCGGCGGGTTACACGGACGGTCCAAGAAGCCGAGGAGCTTTCGCGAGCGTACGGGGTGCTGGAGCTTCCGCACAGCTTTGGCCTCGATCTGGCGAACTCGCTCTCGGGTCACGGAGAAGATCTTGCCCACTTCCTCCAACGTGTACGTGTAGCCGTCGGCCAGCCCATAGCGGAGGCGGATAATCTCGCGCTCACGGTAGTTCAACGCGGCGAGGACGTCGGCGATTCGGTTCTTCAACGAATCCTGGTTCATCTCATACAGTGGATCGTCTTCCCGGTAGTCCTCGAGGAATTCACCGAAGTAGCTGTCGTCGTGATCGCCAACCGGCTGATCAAGGGAAAGAGGCTGCCGGGTCATTTGCAGAATGCAATGGGTTTCGTCGATCGACAACCCGGCGGCGTCCGCCGTCTCCTCCACGCTCGGCTCGAAGCCCTGATCCTGCAACAGCTTCCGGCTCACCGACCGCACCTTGCTCATGGTTTCGATCATGTGGACGGGCACGCGGATTGTGCGGCTCTGGTCGGCGATCGCCCGGGTGATCGCCTGGCGAATCCACCATGTGGCGTACGTTGAGAACTTGTAGCCTCGGTCGCACTCGAACTTGTCGACGGCCCGCATGAGCCCCGTATTCCCCTCCTGGATGAGGTCCAGGAAGCTCAGCCCTCGATTGCGGTACCGCTTGGCGATCGACACCACGAGGCGGAGATTGCCTGCGGAAAGTTGGCGTTTGGCGGCATCGTACTGCTGCTGGAGCCTGACGGTCCTGGTGATGCGGCGTCGCAGCGTCGACGGGCTCTCCAGCGTAACGCTCATCAGATAGCGAAGCTCTTTGCGGATCTCGGCGACACGCTCGCCCGCGTGGCGGCAGTTTCGCAGGGCGGCCAGTTCCGACGACAGCGTGTCCATCCGACTGGCGACTTGCTGAAGTTTCTCCCACAGCGGCTGAAGGCGCTGCGTGCGGAGGCCCAACTCCTCAACCAACCGCACCGCCTTGCGGCGACGAACGACCAGGCGCCGCCACGCCTGGCGTCGCGCCCGCACGGGTTGGGTCTTACTGATCACTACGGCAAAATCGCGCCGATTCTGCTGAAGCAGATGCCGCAGGGTGCGGAGATTCGGGCCCAACAGCCCCAGGATGTGGTGCTTGCCGCGCACGTTGGTCACCGAAACCTCCACGGTACGGTCCAACCGAAGCCGACCGTCGCGCACTTTCTCCAGGAGGCCAAACGCCCCCTGCAACAGGTAGTCGGTCGCCAGCATGCTGTATCGAAAGAGGGTGCGGGAGCGTTCGATCGAGCGAGCCGCGGAGATCTCTTCGCGTCGCGTAAGCAGCGGAATTTCGCCCATTTGCATCAGATAGATGCGGACCGGGTCGTCGATGTGGTCATCGCCGCCCGTGACGCTCTCGTCGCAGTCTTCGAAGTCCTCAGTGTCCAGGAACGCCGGGTCCAGGTCTTCGGCATGATCGAGATCGATCAAGTCGTGACCATCCTCCGAGGACGCAACGGATGAGTTGCCGTTGAGCTTCGATTTCCCGTTGACCGGTTGGACTGCCGGTCTGCCGCGCGTCTTCCTCGGAGCCGTATGAGTGTTGTTCTTCCGCAAGGTAACATCCTCAAGGGTCAAGAGCCATCGGGGGACGCGGGGAACGTTGCCCGCACGACATGCCGGAATGCAAAACGCAC
>CAZFKF010000697.1:0-3922 GCA_964518805.1 uncultured Planctomycetaceae bacterium
TGCCGTCGTGATCCGACAGGTTCCCGACCTGATCGAACCGCTGGAAGTCGACGCATCCGGGAAATCGCTTGATCTGGGATCGGCCTCGTTCATCGTCAACGAGTCCGACGACCATGCCCTGGAACAGGCCATCTTGCTCAAGGAGTCCGGTGGAGGAACCGTAACCGTCGTGGCGCTGGACTATGGCGACGTGGACAACACGTTGTACGCTGCAGCGGCCAAGGGAGCAGATCGCATTGTGAAGATCGCGCTCGACGGCGAACCGCCCACGCCCCACGCTGCCGCCGCCATGTTGGCCGAAGCGATCCAAGCGCTCGGGGCCGACCTCGTGCTGGTGGGTGTTCAGGCCCACGACGAACTCGAAGGCGTGTTGGCGCCGCTGCTGGCGGCCGCCACCGGGCTTCCCTATGTGGGAGTGATTCGGGGCGTGAAGGCGGGTGCGGAACCGGGCACCGTCTCGGCGTGCAAGGAGTTCCCCGGCGCGGTGATGGCGCGTCTGACCGTCAGACTGCCGGCCGTGCTGGGCATTCTGGGGGCGGATCAGCCGCCGCGTTACGTGCCAGTGAGCCGCATCCGGGCGGCGATGAAAGCGACTCCATTCGACGAGCGCGCCGCGACTGCGCCCGGAGGACAGTCGCTGGTGGCGATTCGACGACTCTATCCCCCCGCGCCCGCAGCCCATGCCGAAATGTTGACTGGATCGGAGACCGAGGTTGCGGCCCGCATCGCCGAGATCCTCCGCGAGAAAGGAGTGCTGAAATGAGCGTCCACGACGTGCTCGTTCTGGCCGAGATCCAACGCGATGCCCTGGCCGACGTGACCCTGGAACTCCTGGCCGCGGCCCGCTCGATGGTCGCGACGACCGGTGGCGACGTGGTGGCCATGATCCTGAGCCAGGACGGCGCCGGCCACGCGGCGATCCTGACCGCCGCCGACCGGATCGTCGTGGTCAACGACCCGCAGTTGGCCTCCTATTCGCCGGAGCCGCACCTTGCAGCCATCGCCGACGTCATCGACGCCGAGAAGCCGCGGTCGGTGCTGATCGGGGCGACGTCGATTGGCTGGGATCTCGCTCCGATGCTTGCGGCGCGGCTCAAGGCCCCGCTGGTCACCGGCGTCACTGCGATCCGGGTCGATGGTGAGAGACTCGTGGTCACCTCTTCCTTTTGCGGCGGCAAGATGACCGCCGAGGTGGAAGTCGCTGCCTCGCCGGCAATCCTCATGGTGCTGCCCGGCAGCTTCCGGCCCGCGACCGAAGCGGGCAAAGCCCAAATCGAGACCCGCTCAGCCCCGCCGCTTGCGGCCGGCGCGGTCCGCTTTGAGGAATTCATCCTTCCCCAGGCAGGCGACGTGGACATTACGCAGCAGGACGTGCTTGTCGCCGTGGGCCGGGGAATCCAGCAAAAGGACAATGTGGAGTTGGCGGAAGAACTGGCCCACGTGCTGGGCGGGGCCGTCTGTGCTTCGCGGCCGGTGGTCGACCAGGGCTGGCTGCCGCCCACGCGACAGGTGGGCAAGTCGGGGATGACCGTCAAGCCGAAATGCTATCTCGCCCTGGGGATCAGCGGGGCTCCCGAGCATCAGGAAGGGATGAAAGGCGCGGATCTCATCGTCGCGGTGAACACCGATCGCAACGCCCCGATCTTCGACATCGCCCATTACGGGGCCGAGGTCGACGCCCTGGAACTCCTCCCGGCCTTGGTCGAGGCCGTCCACGCCAATCAAGGGTAGACCCCATGGATTTCGCTCGGCCGATTATGTGGAACGTGCCGCATTGGGCGGAGGTCGTCCTGTACCTGGCGATCCCCCTCGTCATGGCTGTCTTGTTGGCCGGCGTGGTTTGGCGGGCGAGAAAGTGGTTTCTTGGGCAGTCGGAGCCGGGCTCCCCATCCCCTCGCAAGCAATGGTTGGACATCCTCACGCTGCGACGCCTCGCCGAGTTGGTGAAGAACGCCTTGTTCCAGTCGCGTCTATCCGGAGACTCGTTCTCGCTGGTCATGCACCAGGCGATCTTCTGGGGGATGGTGGTCCTCTTCATCGGCACGGCTTTGGCCACGATCGACCAGGACTTCACCAATCTTCTGTTCGATGCCCAGCTTCTCAGCGGCAACGTGTATCGGCTCTTCGAGTTCGCGATGGATGCCTTCGGCTTTGTCCTGCTGGTCGGAGTGGGAATGGCGGCCTACCGGCGCTATCTGGTCCGCCCCGATCGCCTGAAGGCGACGCGCGAAGCGGTGAGCCTGTGGGACGGTTTTCCGTTCCTGACGATCCTCTTCTTGATCGCCGTCACGGGGTTCGTCATCGAGGGGCTGCGGATCGCCGAGGGTATTCAGATCGAGTCGCGTCTGGTCGCCGATTCGTCGGCCACCCCTGAAGGAAAGGCGGTCGCCCTGAGCGCATTCGACCTGCGCGATCGGCTTCGCATGGGAACCCAACGCCAAGAGGCCGAGTTGCGACGCATCGCCCGGGACGGCCGCGTGTTTCCCGCGGCCGTCTTCTCGCCCGTGGGCTACGGGCTGGCCAAGACCTTCGCTCCGCTTCCGGAGGGGATGGTTCGGCTGCTGCACCAAGGGACGTGGTGGTTCCACGCTCTGTTGGCCTTTGGGCTCATCATGGCCATTCCCTTCACCAAAGCATTTCATCTGATCTCCTCGCCGGTCAACATGCTCTTGCGGCGGATTGAGCCTGTGGGCAGGCTGCCGGTCGTGGCTGAATCCGGCGTCCGCACCGTGCGCGACTGCACGTGGCGCCAACTGCTGCAGGCCGAAGCCTGCACTTGGTGCGGGAAGTGCCAGGAGGCCTGCCCGGCCAACCACACCGGTTCTCCCCTGTCGCCGCGCGATTTGGTGCAGGCGATCGACGCGCGTCTCCTGCGCACACCGCTTAAGGCCAACGGCGACACGGCGAGCCTCCATGGGGCATTGGTCCGGCCTGAGGAGCTTTGGGCCTGCTGCACGTGCCGCGCGTGCGAAGACATCTGCCCCGTGTTCGTCCAACATCCCCGCCTGATCGTCGACCTCCGCCGGCATCTGGTCGATGCGGGCCAAGTGGACGAGGGGCTCCAAGACGCCCTGACAGCCTTTCAACGGTACGGCAACTCGTTTGGCCAGTCGGCCCGAAAACGTCCGGACTGGGTTAAACCCCTCGACTTCAAACTCAAGGACGCGCGCAAGGAGGAAGTCGAGTACCTCTGGTTTGTGGGCGACTATGCTTCCTACGATCAACGGGCCCAGGGCGTGACGCGGGCCATCGCCAAAGTGCTCCGAAGCGCCGCAGTGGATGTGGGGCTGCTTTTCGAGAAAGAGCAGAACGCCGGCAATGACGTGCGCAGGATCGGCGAGGAGGGACTCTTCGCCATGCTCCGCGAGAAGAACCTCAAGGAACTTTCAGTCGCGAAGTTCCGGAAAGTGCTCACGTCCGATCCGCATACCTACAACACGCTGAAGAACGAATACCAGACCGACGGCGATAGCGATTCCCGAACGCTGCCGAAGCCCGTCCTCCATTACACGGAATTGTTGGACGACCTGCTCCGGCAGGGCACGCTGAAGCCGGCGCGGGGGCTCGACTGCGTGGTCACGTACCACGATCCATGCTATTTGGGCCGCTTCAACGGCGTCTACGATGCACCGCGGCGCGTGCTCCACGCCCTCGGCGCGAGCCTTGTGGAGATGCCCCGCAATCGCCGCAACAGCTTCTGCTGCGGGGCCGGCGGAGGGCGGATCTGGATGAAAGACACGCCGGGCGCCGAGGAGCGCCCCGCCGAAAACCGCATCAAGGAAGCCCTCGCCCTTGCCGGGGTTCAATGTCTCGTCGTGGCCTGTCCGAAAGACCTCGTGATGTTCCAAGACGCCGTGAAGACGGTCGGGGCGGAGGATCGCCTCCGCGTGGCCGACCTCGGCGAATTGGTGCTCGAATCGCT
>CAZFKF010000698.1:0-3920 GCA_964518805.1 uncultured Planctomycetaceae bacterium
GAGCGCGGCAGTTTCTTCGGCGGACGCCCGTAGGCCTTCATGCGCGACTCGGGGATCAGCCGGTGGCCCATCAGGGTGCCCTTCTCGCCGATGTAGATCATGTCGTCCATGCCCCGGCCCGGTTCCAGGTCCTTGGGCAGGGCGGGCTTGAGACCGCCGTCGTACCAGGTGAGGGTCACGGGCGGCATGTCGCCCCGGGCCGGGAACTCGTAGCGGGCGATGACGCCCAGCGGGTACGTTTCGGCGTTGACCTTCGTGCTGCTGGCCTCGATGCTCGTCGGGTGGCCGAGCTTCAGGGCCTTGAACGTCGTCGAGAGCTTGTGGCAGCCCAGGTCGCCGAGCAGGCCGGTGCCGAAATCCCACCAGTTGCGCCACGTCCACGGGCAGTAGGCCGGATGGTAGGGGCGCATGGGGGCGGGACCGATCCACAGGTCCCAGTCCAGTCCGTCCGGCACCGGCGGCGTTTCCGTGGGGCGGCCGTCCCACGTGGGCCAGGGCCAGAACCGGGCCCCGCTCCATGCCTGCACCTCGCGCACCGGACCGATCGCCCCATCCCAGATCATCTCGCAGACCAGCCGGGCCTCTTGCAGGGCCTGACCCTGGTTGCCCAACTGCGTGGCGACCTTGGCCTTCTTGGCCGCCTCGGCCACGCGCCGGGCCTCTTCGACCGAGTAGGTCAGCGGCTTCTCGCAGTAGACGTGCTTGCCCCGCTTGATCGCCGCCATGGTGATGACCGCGTGGGTGTGGTCGGGCGTGGCAATCATCACCGCGTCCGCATCTTCCTTGGCCAATAGCTCGCGAAAATCGACGTACGCCTTGCAGCCCTTGTACTGGCCCGAGCTTTTCTGCTTGGCATAGAACTCGTCGACCACGCGCCGGACCGGCTCGCGTCCGGCCCGACGCTTCTCCCGGCACATGGCCCAGTTGGCCGAGAGATAGGTATCGCCATCGCGGTTCACGTCGCAGACGGCCGTGACCTGGACTTCGGGGAATTGTAGAAAGATCTCGGTGTTCTGGAGGCCCTGTCCTCCCACCCCGATCGCGGCCAATGTGGTCTTCTGACTCGGCGCCACGTGTCCTTCGCCCCCCAGCACGTGCCGCGGGACCACGGCCATGGCCGCCACGGCCGTACTGCCCAGCAATGCCCGCCGCGATATGCTCGTCTGCTCTTTCATCTCTCGGTTCTCCCTCAGGTTGACTCGGGGCTTGAATGCACGGCGACGGAACGCCGTTGTTGATTTATGATTCATCCGCTGACACAATCGGTGAACGGAACCTGGGCGCGGTCCTTCCTGCCTTGAAACGCCTCACAGCATACCACAGCCGGCGACTGCGGAACAGAAGAACCGGCCTCACACCCCAGGAACCGCACCACGGAAGCGACGCAGCCCAAACCCCTCGAAGGAGCCGATAGAACAACCATGGTATCGCCCAACAGAACTTATTTGCTCCTGCTATGCGCGTTGTTGCTTGCCGGACAGTCCGCCGCACGGGGCGATGACACCAAGCTCTACCAACCCAAGAACCGCGACGCCTGGGATTTCTGGTTCGCCGACACCGGCGAAGCGTATTACGCCTTCTATCTCCAGTCGCCGCTCGGGGCGACGCAACCGTCGGAGAAATGGGGCCGCTCGAGCGTCGGCCTGGCGACCTCGCCCGACCTGGTTCGTTGGACGGAATGGGGCGACGTGCTCAAGGCCAATCCCCGCGGGCAATGGAACGACAGCCACATCGCCACGGGAAGCACCTGGCGATGCGGCGACAAGTGGCTCATGCTCTTCACGGCTGCCGGCCAGGGCGGCGGGATCGGGCTGGCCGAAAGCGGCGATCTGAAGGCGTGGCGCAAGATCGGGCCAGTGACGCTTCAATACAGACCTTTTCCCGTGCCCGACGACCCGTACTGGCGCTCGCAGGGCCTGAAGCCGGGCGAGAGCGTTCAGTACACGGTGCTTGCCGATCCGTATGTATTGCCGTTCCCCGTCGACGGCTGGCATTACATGGTCGCCAATTGCGCGGTCGCCGGCCGGCCCGAAAACCGCCGCGGGTGCACCGGCCTCATGCGATCCAAGGACGGCCGCGTGTGGGAAGACTGCGGGATCGTGGCCCTGGCGTTCGATTTCGACCGCCCCGAGACGCCGCAGTTGTGGCGCCACGGCGATCGCTGGCACCTGTACTTCGGCGGGGCCAGGGAGAAGAGCGATTTTTGCCGGGTCAATCTCGTCTACAGTGCCCGATCGATGTACGGGCCGTTCCGGGCAACCCCGCGATCCGAAATCAAGCTCCCCGACGGCCAAGGGTTCTACATCGCCAAAGTCCTGACCGACCGCCAGGGACGCGACGTGCTTCTGGCCTGCGTGGGCTCGGCCCGCCTCAGCCGTCCCTACCCCGTGGTGTACCACGACGACGGCTCGATCAGCCTGGAACCGGTGCGATAGGGCGAGGCAAGTGAAGTAGCAGGCACACTCCGTGCGCCGTAGCTGGATTGGGGACCAACGGTGTGCAGCGGTCGGCACACGGAGTGTGCCTGCTACTCTGGCGCCACGGTGATGGCATTACGGTTCAAAGCGTCCACCCCGCCCGGTACTCCCGGTGGAGCAGGGGGTTCGCGGCGGGGCAGTTGACGATCTTGCCGGCCAGCGGGTCGTACTCGATGGGCTGATTGGCCAGCGTGGCCACGTGGCCCAGGAGGATGATCTCGGTCAGGGGGCCGCCGATCTCGAAACTCGAAAAGGTCTTGGGGCCGCCCTTGCAGGCGGCGATCCATTCGGCGTGGTGGCCGGGTACGCGCGGCAAGGTGGGCGCGGGGCCTTGATAGCCTTCGAACGTGGCCTTGGGCAGCAGTTCGAACCGCGTGTTCCATGGACACGAAGAGAGGATCGCACCCTTGGCGCCGCTCACCAGGCAGCCCCATTCGGTCATCGGGTGTCCGAGCAGGACTTCCTTGGGCGGTTTCAGGGCGCCGTTGTACCAGGTCACTTTGACCGGCGGGAGGTTGCCCCGGGCGGGGAATTGGTACTTGGCGGTCAGCCGGCGGGGGTACGTCTCGGGGTGCATTTCCGAGGCCTCGGCCTCGACGCGGATCACGGCCGGCGAGGCCGGTTTGGCCGTCGGGTCGGCCTTCCACAGCAATTCCAGACGGAGGGCGCGCATGGCCAGGTTGGCGGTGTGGCAGCCCATGTCGCCCCCGGCCCCGTTGCCAAACGCCCGCCAGTTGCGCCACGAGGCCGGCACATAGGCCGGATGATAGGGGCGATCGGGCGCGGGGCCAAGCCAGAGGTCCCAGTGCAGGCCGGGCGGAACGGGCGGCTGGTCCTTGGGCCGGTCTTGCGGGCCGTTTCCGCCGGCCAGCCAGAGATGGGCCTCGCGCAGCTCACCCACCGTCCCCGCCCAAGCCAACTCCGTCGCCCGGCGCAGGGCCTCCGTGGCCGAGCCCTGGTTGCCCATCTGGGTGACGACCTTGTGCTTGGCGGCGGTTTCGCGCATCACCCGGGCCTCGTACACGGTGCGCGTCAGGGGCTTGTCGCAGTAGACGTGCTTGCCGAGCTTCATGGCCGCCACGGCGGCCACGGCGTGGGTGTGGTCGGGCGTGCTCACCACCACGGCGTCGATCTCGCGGTGAAGCTCATCGAGCATCTTGCGGAAGTCGGCAAAGCGTTTGGCCTTGGGGTGCTTCTGGGCCATGGAATCGGCCCGCCGCTCGTCGACGTCGCACAGGGCCACGATGCTCTCACTGGCCAGGTTGTTCGTGTTCCATTCGCCCTGTCCGCAAGCGCCCACGATCGCCAGATTGAGTTTCTCATTGGCGTGGTACGCCCCCGCGGAGCGGCTGTCCTTGAGAATCACGAGCCCCGCCGAGCCCATCGCCGCGGACTTGACGAAACAACGTCGATCGAAGCGAGTCTTCATGGAAAGTCTCCTCA
>CAZFKF010000699.1:0-3920 GCA_964518805.1 uncultured Planctomycetaceae bacterium
CAGTCCAGCGCGGCGCACACGAGCGGAACCCAGGTAGCGCGGGCATTGTTCATCAGCAGATTCGAGTAGTAAGGGCAAAGACCTTCGTTGCAGACGCCTTCGGTGATCGAATCGCCGAAGGCGATCGCCAGCTTCGGACGCCGCGCAACGGGCAGGAGGGAACCGCCCCGATCCAACTCGATTCCCGCGATGCGAAGATGGACGGTAGAAGCGTTCCAGCGGCCGGGCCCCAACGACGCAGAACGAAAGAAGACCTCCAGCCGATGCGGCGCGTTGGCTTCAAGTCCCTGGGCCAGCGGCAGCGCGTAGACTTCGGCCGTCTTCGTAAGCTGCACGGAGTGGAAGTCGCCATGGTCCAGCGACCAGTCAACGACCGGCATCGCGCCCGGCGGGCAACCGCGGTTGGCCGCGCCGTCGACAAGCAGTCGAACCGAGGCGGAGGCCCGGAACGAGGCCCTGAAATAGGCGCCGGGCATCGTGGCCTCGATACGAGCCGCCGGGCCGGCGCCGGAACGCTTCCAAACGTAGGGCGCCAGGCTGATCGCAGGGTCGTCGGCTGCGATTCGTGCCGCCGTCGCCCCAGCAGCGTCCGGCGGGGCCGCTGCCTGTGCCTCACACCCGCTGCGGTTGATCTGTCCCACGCCGACGGTCAGCGCGGTGCAGACGAACAGAAGTCCAGCGGCTCCTCGCGGGACTCGATGGCTACGGTGCGTCCTATCGCGGCTGGGTGGCGCTAGCTTGCCTGTGCTCGTTGCCGTGGGTGCTTGCAGCATCATACTGCCGGGGCCTTTCTCATATCGTAGTAGCGAGTTGTCGTTTGAGGACGCCATAACCAAATCCCGGTTCCCCCCAACGCGACTGCGGTAATGCCCTGTACTCTGCGGTCAGAGAATTTCCTCACCACGTGGGTACGCGGAGAGAGGGCGCCGTTACTGGGCGGAAGCCGGCCGGCGGTCGAGGATGCGAACGCGGAAGTCTTGCGTTTCGTCGAGAGTCACGGCGTTCTCTTGTCCCAGCAGGCCGATCGTGAGACTGCCTTTGACCGGAAAACGCTCCTGGGCCTGCACCACGCGCCCCTTCGCCGTGTCGAAGGCAATCGTGCCCCCGGCCTCCTGGTGCTTGAAATCGGCCCGGACAATCTGGAAAGGCAGCCCCCCGGCCCCGGTCTTTGGGGCTTCGTAGTTCAGTCGAAACGTATATCGGAATCGATGTGTCGAGCCATCCTGGCCGTCATGGACATAGGCCACTTTCCCGCTCCACCTGCCCAGCGGCCCCCAACTGTGGGCAACCGCGCGGTCCCACGCCCGGCTTTCCGTCGATGCGGCAGGCGGTTGAAAGAAGGTCAGGCCGGCGATTTCGCGCCAGCCGTCGGGATCGATGATCGAGGCCATAAGAAACGACTGGCCGCTAAGTGGATTACTGTCGACGGCCGCACGAATCCGTCCTTTGACGCCCTGGAAGTTGATCACGCGACCGTCCGGGCCCACGGTCATCTGAAATGTCGTTCCCACCAGATTTCCGAGCAGCCCGGCAACAATCGACTGCGTCAGCGGATCGGCCTTGAGCACTTCGGCCTCTTCCACCTTCTGCGCGACCGACAGACCTCCGTCGGCGTTGCGAGGACCGGCCGCAAGGCTCGAAAGCACGCGGTACTGCAAATCGCCGTCGAAATCCAGTCCTTGAATGTTGACTCGCGTTCGCTGCGCGACGAGGACCTCTTGGTACAACTTGCGGCTTTCTGCTGGCTTCTCAGCCGTCGGCCGGTGCGCGGATTTCTCCTGCCGGGAGTGCATCTCGCCAGGTTCGGGTTCCGGCGCAGCAGGAGGCTCGCGCTCGACTCCTTCGAACTTCGCCGGCTTGGAAGGACGCCTCGGCATGACGACCGTTGGCTCGGGTTCGGCCGGCTTGGGATTCGGCGCCTCGTTCGCGCCCGTTCGTCGCGGCGACGACGGCGCCGCGATCAATGGCTCGCGGTGGCCGGCGCCTTCGACGTAGAGCCCCTCCAGGCGCGACCAGCCCCCTTCGAACACGAGAACGGAATGCCCTTGGTGAAAGCCATAGAGTTCGGCGACGGTCTTGCCGCGTTCGTCGGTGAGGCGAAATCGATGCAGTCTGACGTCGGCCTTGGATGGATCCTGGACAACGTACACGTGCAGGTATTTCGCCCCAGCATCGTTGCTCGGTTTGTCACGCAAAGCACTCGGCTGGGCGCTTTGGCAGCGGACGACCTTTTCGATCGACCAGGAGAATGACGGTTTCCGTGAAGCCTCCTCGGCTGCCGAACCGCGGGAAGGAGCGGCGATCGCAACGACGCCGATGCACACCATGAGAACGCGGCACATGGCGACCCTCCCAAGAGACTCCTCGGCGCGAGCACTCGCACGCAGCGTGCCTGCTGGCATTATTGATTCGCGGGCATCAAGAGCGGGCAACCCGAACAGGGTTGCGGCGCCAAGTCGCGGGAACCGGGCCCAACCCCCACGGGTTAGCGTACCACGATCGCGCAAGAAAAGCAAAACACTTGAGCATCCGTGAGCAGCTTCGCTTGCCACACAATGCCCCCCGCAGGTAGAATGGCGGCGTGAGATTCGCCAGTCCGCCGCTGGATGGCCATGCCATGCCGCGAGGGTCGGGCGATCCGGACCAGTTAATCGGGCACTTCTTGCGAGGGCGCTTCGATGAACGGGCATTGGTTCGGGAGATGCGGGATGTCTCTTGGGGGCGGTGTGCTCCTCACACTCGCAGCCGTTACTGGCTGCGGCAGCGGGGCGCAAAAGGATGTCGCCGTTGCGCCTCCCGAACGAGACGGTCGCGTCGCTCCAGACCTGTCGGAGTCCTGGCCGCCGAAAGGCACCGGGATGCCGCTTCGGTTTCCTGCCAGCGACACCATTCGGCCGGACGACTTCTCCGATGTCACGCCCTCGTCGCTCCAAATCGAGCGCGGGATGCAGGCCGACGCGTGGCAACGCCAGAATCGGTTCGGCATCCCACAGGGCATCTACGTCGAGTCTCCTTCGACTGGCTGGAGCGGATTCGGCAGTGCGGACCGAACGAAGTGAGGCCGGCCGGAGCGGGCGAGAGCCATCCGGCGATTGCGAGGTGCCGGAGGCGGCAGCCAGGCCACGCGGGATCGTTTTGCAGGGGTGGGGCAATACACAGGTGAATTACGTTGCACGGGTAGCGAGACTCGCGCGTGGCACAACCATGAGTACGACGGCAATGTCCCCGCCCGACACGACTTCGCATGCAGACGCGTTGGGACGCCTGCTGTTCCAACGCCGCCAGAATCCCATGGCCGCATTCTGGATCGTGATGAGCCTGCTCTTCGGCGGCATGGGCGTGGTGGCCTTGGCCAGCAGCGTGACGAGCCACAATGTCGGCGGTATCTACGCCGGCGCGGCGTTCACCGGTGTGGCCGGGCTGATGGCGCTTTGTGTCTTCCTCCGCTCGCGGAAGACGCTGCGTTGCCATGAATACGGCGTTGTCGTCGCGGGTTGGCTCGGGCGTCGGGCTTTGCGATTCGACCAGGTGGCCGTGCTCGCATTCGAGGCGACCAGGATGCGGGCCGAAGGAATCCCGATTGGCACGGCATTTCGGATCCGGATGGAACCCGATGTCGGCGCGGGCGCTCGCTCGATCCAATTCAGCGGCAGTCTGCGAAAACACGACACCGAAATCGAGACGCTTCGCGAAATGGCCTCGCAAGCCATCGCCCGGCGCATGGCCCGGCAGCTCATTGCCGACGGACGCGTCGCCTGGACGCAACATCTCAGCCTGGTCGCGGAAGGGATCGAGCATCGCCCCAAAGGCTTCTTCGGACGCAAGTCGCCGACCCTGCTCCCTTGGGGAGAGATCACGAACCTCGACGTCCGGGACGGATGGTTTGCCGTGTGGCAGCGCGGGCGCAAGCTGGCGGTGAT
>CAZFKF010000700.1:0-3919 GCA_964518805.1 uncultured Planctomycetaceae bacterium
CAGGGGGCCGCCGGAATTGCCGGGATTGATCGAGGCGTCGGTCTGAAGGCAGTCCGCGTACTCCAGCAGCGTGCCCGAGGGATACTGGTAGCGGTGGACGCCGGAGATGATGCCGTGGGTGAGCGTGGGCTGGAGATCGCTGGCCAGAAGAAAGGGGTTCCCCATGGCGAAGCACACGTCGCCCGCTTGCACCTGGTCGCTGTCGCCGATCTCGGCGCATGGAAAGTCCGTACGCCCGAAGAGCTTGATCAGGGCCACATCGCCCACGGGATCGAGGCCGACGATCACTGCATCGTAAAGGCGTCCGTCTGCCATGCCGCACTTCATGGCGTTGCCACAGGGCTTGGCCACGTGGAAGTTGGTCAACGCGTATCCATCGGGCGAAATCACGACCCCCGAGCCGCCCCCGCCCCCGGCGGCCGAAAGCACGGAAAGCACGGTGCCCTTGACCCTGGCTACAACGGCCACGCGATCCGCCTCGGCCTTGAGTACCTCAGGGTCGACGGTGATTGCCGCGTTGGCGGAAGACAGGCCAAGCGCTCCCAGCCAGACCAGGAGGGCGCCCCAAACGGCGGTGGGTTTCCAGAGGGATTGAACCGGGGCCGACACCCGTCCTGCGATCCACTGGGTCATTTCAGCAGCCTCGCGTCGCAAAGATCGAGATGGTCGCCCACGTCGAAATCGTCGCCAAAGTCGGCCAGGATGGTCAGACGCCGGACGCCCGTCACGTCGACGTCGAGCGTTTTGGCCCCTTCGACACCGGTGACGCTCCCCTCGAACAACGGCCGGTCGTCGCCGCGGATCGTCAACCGCACGTTGCCCTGCGGACGCGCGGAATCGTCAATCCCGGCGACCGCCACGAAACGCCGATAGCGATCGGGCAACCGGTACACGATCGTGGTGCGGCTGTGCAGCGAAACCCCCTTCGCGAATCGCTTGCCATCGACCTGCAACGGCCCGGCCTCGAGGTTCTGGTCCTGGCGTGGCGAGTACAGGGCGACCCGCGACGACAGTTCCTTCCCCAAACCAAAATAGGGCACCCAATCGATAGAATCAGGCTTCAAATCGCTGAGGTAGAGGACCTTGTCGTGCGAGAAGTCGAGTCGAAGGAGGGCGGAGACCGGTCGCCGCAAGGTTTGTCCAAGCACCGTGGTCCACTCGACCTGGTCGCCGGTGAGGGCAATCGTGCGGAACGTCCAGGTGGAGCCGGAGCGATCCACGAGCGTGCCGGCAGACTCCGCCAGATCGCGGCCCGACGAATGGTGGTACACCAGCCCAAAGACCTTGGCCCGTCGCACCGGCAGCCGTTCGCCCTCCAACTCGAACTCGATAGTGTCGTCCGATACGCGGCGCAGGATGCCTTTGTGGTAATCGATGCCGTCGCCTGTGCGCACGACGAGGATGTCGGCGGTGGATGGGTCGGCGACGATCTTGGACCACTGCGCAGCGAGTGCATCGCTCGGCGGGACAAACCGAAGCCAATGGATATTGTCGGTAGGCACCTCGATCAACTGGCTGTCGGCGAGTTTGATCCGGGCCTTCCCGGATTCGGTCGTCACACTCTCGCCAGCGATCTGCGTGCCATCGATCAGTTCCACCGAAACGGCAGGCGGATTCGTGGGTTCGGAGGTTCCGCTGAGGACAACACGCGTCAATTGACTCAGTTTCCAGCCAACCTGCCCCTTGGCCGTGTGGATGGCAAGACGATGATTGTCCAATTCCGCGAGCGTTCCCGAAAACGACTCGCCCTGCGCGGTGCGCACCTCGACACCTGGCTGCGCCCCACACAAGACGCTAACGACCAAAAAGACCCACATCCGTCGACTTTCCAATTTCCGTTGACCCGGCAAGTCGTCCCCTCTGCGGGGTGAACTCGCCGTTATACCTTGCCTTCATTCTACCGGAAGCTGCATCCAGGCGCGCAGCTACTTGCTCCCTTCGCTAGCCAATCGGCGAAAGTACTGTTCAATGATATCACGGTAATGGGCTGGGAAATCGCGGCCAATCTGTTGAAGGGCCTCGTCTCGCTGTTTTGGGGGGATATTTCCCCAGCCGCTTTGCTTGCCAACATCACGTTTGGTCACCTCGCCGCGTCCCTTCCCCCCCATTGGCACACTGTCTTTCGCCGGGCTGCGTGGCTGGACATTCTCGCCACCCGCTGCCGCATCTTGTTGTTGTTGGGCTGCCTCGAGTTCGTCGATGAGCTTATCGAGCGACTTGATGACGCCGTCCTGGACTTCTCGGACCTTGGGCCCGGCCCGTCCCAAGTCGAGCCTGCGTTCGATATCTTCCATGCGCCGTGCGATGTGGTCCAGCGAGTCCTCTTTGATCTCCTTAAGGTCCGACTGCATAAGTCCGGCCACGGTAGCGTAACGCCTGGGCGTCTGCTCGGGCGAGTCCAACAGCCGGGCCACCGCGTCGGCGGCCGCGTCGCGGTTCAGCAGGCGATGGTGCACGATCGCCTGGTAGAACAGAAGCGATGCCGGGTCCACGACGTCTTCGGGCTGAAGTCCGTCGAGTTGTTGAAGGGCTTCCTCAAACAGCCGGCGCTGAGCGAGCCAGCGGCCATACGCCAGGCGGAAGTTCTTGGCGATCCACGCCGGGGTCTTCGTGTCGTTCAACCAGGCCTGGGCCGGCGGAGCCAAAGGCGCACGAGCCTGAGCACACAGTTCGGCCAACTTCTTCGCCTTCTCGTCGACCAACGACGCGGTCTGCAGCACGCGGTCAAGCAACTCGCCGGCGGGCGAAGGTTGCGCCGGGGCCGGCCAAAGGGCGTTGACCTTGGCGAGAACCGCTGGATCGACCTTCTGCAGATCAAGCCACGCGAACACCTCGGCTCGCAGCTGCTCGGCACTCGGGGCCTGCCAACTGGGGATCCCGGCCGAGGGCTCGACCGCCTGCGCCCCCGCCGCCCCGGCCAACACCAGGGCCGCCAAAACGATAGTGCGGACGATCCCGTGCGCTCCCGGAATCGTGCAACCCGTGTTGGTCCGGTTCATTGGTTCTTCCCCAAGTTCAAGTCCCGGGTGATCTTGTAGATCTCGTCTTGCCGATCCGCCAGACGTTTGAGGGCCTCGAGCAGATCCGGTTTGTCGGCCTGTTCGCCCTGGATCAGCTTTGAATAGCGGTCGGTGCGCATGTTGACGCGCAACTGCAATGTGCGGATCATGCGGAGTTCGGCGAGGGCGTCGACCAGGGGCGGCTCCATCGGGGCGCCGCCGCCGGCCGCACCCGACCGCTGTTTGCGTTTCTCCTGATCCTTCAAGGCCTTCTTCAACGCCCGCAGCATCTCGTCGAACGACGCGATGATATCCTCCTCGAGACCCTGCGTGATCTTGTCGACCTTGGTTGTGGAAAGCCGTTCGACCACCTGCTGGATGTCTTGGCGGACTTGTCCGAGGGCCTCGGGGAAAGCCATGGCGCTGCCCTCATCGCGGAGCAATCTGAGCGCCTTCTCAGCCTCCAGATCGATCTCACCCTCTCGGCTGCTGAGCCGGCCGGCTTGAATCTCGTGCTCGTGGGTGCGTTCGGCTTGGGGAATCTTATCCAGCCGGACGGTTCCTTCCAGGACTTCGCGTTGCATCTGGAGCATCTTGGTGAAGCGGGCCTCCAGCGACGTGAGCATGCGCTGGACTTCTTCTTCGCGCAGTTGGCGGAGGATTTCTTCCAGGGCACTGCGGGCCTGTTCGAGTTCCCGGATGGCTTCTTCCTGCTTCTCGACGGCTCCTTCGCGTTGGGCTTCGTGGAGCTTTTTCTCGGCTTCGCGCATCCGCGATTCCGCGGCTTCCAGTCGCTTTCGTGCGGGATTCTCTTGTTGGGCTGCCGGCTGGTCCTGGGCCGGCGGCCGGGCATCGCCTTGTTTCGGTTGGCCGCCCTGCTCTTTGGGTTGGCCCTGGCCCTTCGACGGAGTCTGGCCCTT
>CAZFKF010000701.1:0-3916 GCA_964518805.1 uncultured Planctomycetaceae bacterium
GGCTTCCGCAGCGAACCGATGCCGCCGCACAATCTGACGTACACCGCCATTGGCGCGACCATGCTGTGGGTCGGTTGGTTTGGCTTTAACGCCGGCAGTGCCTTGGCGGCGAACGGGTTGGCGGCCAGCGCGTTCTGCGCCACCCATTTTGCGGCCGCGGCCGCGGCGGTGACCTGGGCTTCGATCGAATGGTATGCGCGGGGCAAGCCCTCGATGCTCGGTGCGTGCTCGGGCGCAGTCGCGGGTTTGGTCTGCATCACCCCGGCAGCGGGCTATGTTACGCCTATGCCAGCGCTCGTGATGGGAGTTGCGGTGGGCGGCGTATGCTACTGGTCCTGCACGGCGCTGAAGTCGAAATTCGGCTACGACGACGCTTTGGACGCCTTCGGGGTGCATGGTGTTGGGGGAACGCTTGGCGCCGTGTTGACCGGCGTCTTCGCCACCAGGGCTACAGGAGCCACCCTCTCGGTAGACAACGGCAAAACGTTGGGCCTTTTGGAGGGAGGTTCTCTGCTGCCTGCCCAGATTGTGGCGGTCGCGATCACTTGGGGGCTGGCCATCGTGGCCACCTTTGTAATCCTCAAGGTGGTCGATGCCGTAATTGGACTTCGCGTCTCGGAGACCGAAGAGATCCAGGGCCTCGACTACACGCAGCACGGCGAAGAGGGCTACATCTTCATCTAGACGCGTCGCGACCGGCGCATGTACGGTCCGGCGCGACGCTGGCGACCAAGGCAGGCACACACCGTTTGCCGTAACCGGCGGCATCCGGCGTGTGCCCGCCGCTTTTCTTGACGCTCCCCAAACGGGCAACTACACTGGGGCGGCAATGAACCGCCGTGTGGGTTTCCGAGGTCCGCGAGGAGTGTCGAATGTCGCTGCAAGAGCTTCCCGAGCGACTGAATGCCGCCGCAATACTGGTTGACTCCCATCTTGCCGAGGGGCGTGCCAACAAACCGGCGATCCTTTGCGGTCCGCGAGCGGTCACTTATCGCGATCTGCACGAGTCGGTCAATCGCTTCGGCAACGCCCTGGTGGGCCTGGGCGTGCGCATGGAAGAGCGAGTCGCGATCCTTCTGCCCGACAGTCCCGAATGTGCGTTCGCCTTCTTCGGAGCGATGAAGATCGGCGCCGTTGCCATCCCGATCAATACGCTGCTGGTGGCCAAGGACTACGAATACCTGCTTAACGACAGCCGGGCCCGCGTCCTTGTGGTCGACCCAGCCCACGTGCCGGTGATCGCCGAAATCCGAAGCAGCCTGAAGTTCCTCAAGCACGTGCTTGTGGTGGGCGAAGCCTGCGAAGGCTGCCTGGCGTGGGACCGGGTGGTTGGGGAAGCCTCGCCCTTCCTGGAACCGGCTGACACGAGCAAGGACGACGCCGCCTTCTGGCTCTACAGTTCGGGCACCACGGGCTTCCCCAAGGGCACGATCCACCTGCACCACGACATGATCGTGCAGGCCGACTTGTACGCCAAACAGATCCTCGACCTGCGGGAATCGGACGTTTCCTTCTCCGTGGCCAAGCTGTTTTTCGCCTACGGCCTGGGCAATGGGCTGTATTTTCCGCTGCGGACCGGCGGCACGACGGTGCTCCTTTCCGGCAGACCCCAGCCCGACAAGGTGTTCGAGGTCATCGACACCTACGGCGCGACCGTGTTCTACAGCGTGCCGACCAGCTATGCTGCGCTTCTGCATGCGGCGGAGAAGGCAGGCCGCACAAGCCTGGGCAAGGTGCGGATGTGCGTTTCCGCGGGCGAGACGCTCCCCAAGCCGATCTACGAAAAGTGGTTAGCCCGCTTCAACGTCGAGATTCTCGACGGCATTGGCTCCACGGAAATTCTCCATATCTACATCTCGAATCGGCCGGGCCGTTCGCGCCCTGGCTCCACCGGGCAACTCGTGCCGGGCTATGAGGCGAGGATCGTCGACGACAGCGGCGCCGAGGTCCCGGTCGGCGAGGTGGGCACGCTGTTGATCAAGGGCGAGAGCATCGGCACCGGCTACTGGAACAAACACGAGCAGACCAAGAGCACGTTCCGCGGCGAGTGGATCAACACGCACGACAAGTTCCGCGTCGATGCCGACGGGTTCTACTGGTACGCCGGGCGCACCGACGACATGATCAAGGTCAGCGGTCAGGCCGTCTGGCCGACGGACGTGGAGGGCATCTTGCAGGCCCACCCGGCCGTGCTCGAAAGCGGCGTGGTGGGCATGGCCGACGAGAACGGGCTGCTCAAGCCGTGCGCGTTCGTGGTGCTCAAGGACGGTTGCCAGCCCTCGAAGGAGTTGGAGCACGAACTTCAGGAATTCGTCAAGACCCGCACCACTCCGCACAAGTACCCGCGCCGCGTGGTCTTCACCGACGCCCTTCCAAAGACCGCCACCGGCAAGATTCAGCGCTACAAACTCAGCGAAGTGGCCGCCGTGATGGTGCGGTTGCACACGCGGTGAGAGGCCAGCAGGCAGGAACCAGGGATATTGGATTTGCGGTATGCCGTTACGCGATTGTGTGGCATGCCGTCGCGCGGCGCAGCCGCGCGTCGGCATGGGGGGCGCCAGGTCCGTCTTCGTGCTTTCTCGACGCTCTGCTTCGTGAGAGCATGCCACACGGACACAAGAACCATCGGGGGTGACCTATGATGAAAGCGACCGCGAGACGGAATCGAGCATTGGGGTTGATCGTCGCCTGCATCGCTTGCGCCGCGCCGGCTGCCGCACAGCCGCCGCATCGCACGACGGCCAATCAGATGATAGAGATTTCGTTCACCTCCGCCCGGACGCATGCCGACCCGTTCAATCAGGTCGAACTGGACGTCGTGTTCACCGAGCCCGGCGGGCGGGAGTTGCGCGTCCCGGCCTTCTGGGCCGGCCGAACGGCTTGGCGCGTGCGATATGCCTCGCGACAGTTGGGCGTGCACCGGTATCGAACCCAGTGCTCGGACGCGGCGGACCAAGGGCTGCACGGCATCGAAGGGACGGTCGAGGTCGCGCCGTACCAGGGCGACAATCCGCTGTACCGGCACGGTCCGATCCGCGTGGCAGCCGACCATCGCCACTTCGAGCACGCCGATGGCACGCCCTTCCTCTGGCTCGGCGACACGTGGTGGATGGGCCTCTGCCAGCGCCTGCCCTGGCCCGACGGGTTCAAGACGCTCACCGCCGATCGGCGGCAGAAGGGCTTCAACGTGGTGCAGATCGTGGCCGGACTGTACCCCGACATGGGCGCGTTCGACGAGCGGGGACGCAACGAGGTCGGATTCCCCTGGCAGAAAGACTACTCGCGGATCAATCCCGAATACTTCGACGCCGTCGACCAGCGCCTGGCGTGGCTTGTGGACAACGGCATTTCGCCGTGCATCGTGGGCGCGTGGGGCTATCACCTGCCGTGGCTGGGTGTCGAGCGGATGCAGAAGCACTGGCGCTACCTGATCGCCCGCTACGGCGCGTGGCCCGTCATCTGGTGCGCGGCCGGCGAAGGCACCATGCCCTACTACCTGTCGAAGACGGCCAAAGAAGATGCGGCCATGCAGAAGCACGGGTGGACCGAGGTGGTCCGCTCGATGCGGCGGACCGATCCGTACCGCCGCATGATCACGGTGCATCCGTCGGACACCGCGCGCCATACGGTCGACGATCCGAGCCTGCTCGATTTCGACATGCTTCAGACCGGCCACAGCGACCGGGCGAGCATCCCCAACACGCTCCGGCTCATTCGCGAGTCGCGCCAGGCCAAGCCGGTTATGCCCGCCGTGGTCGGCGAAGTGTGCTACGAGGGGATCCTCGACACGTGTTTCGAGGAGATCCAGCGGTATATGGTCTGGGCGAGCTTCCTGTCGGGCACGGCCGGGCACACCTACGGGGCCAACGGGATCTGGCAGGTGAACCGGAGCGATCAGCCGCACGGCGCGTCGCCC
>CAZFKF010000702.1:0-3900 GCA_964518805.1 uncultured Planctomycetaceae bacterium
CCGGTTCGAGCGATCTGTATCAGCCCACCGGTCGGCGCCCGTACCACAGTATCAACTTCCTCACCTCGCACGACGGCTTCACGCTCAACGACCTCGTGACCTACAACGACAAGCACAACGAGGCCAACGGCGAACAGAACCGCGACGGCGACAACAACAACTACAGCTACAACTACGGCGTCGAGGGGCCCACGTGGCGGCGCGACGTGATTCGCGTGCGCCTGCGGCAAGTCAAGAACATGCTGGCCACGTTGTTGCTCAGCCAGGGAACCCCGATGATCGTCTTCGGCGACGAGTGCCGCCGCACCCAACGCGGCAACAACAACGCCTACTGCCAGAACAACGACATCTCGTGGTTCGACTGGCGCCTGATTCGAAAACACCGGGCCCTGCGACGGTTCTGCCAGACGCTGATCGCCTTCCGCAAGGCCGAGCCAGCCGTGCGACGCGTCGATTTTCTCACCGGCAAAGCCGTCTGTCCGGGTGGTTTGAACGACGTCAGTTGGTACAACCCGAATGGTGGACCGGTCGACTGGGGCAACGGCGATCGCAGCCTCGTCTGCTTTCTGGCGGCCGTGCCTCCGGGCGACCCGATGAACGGCGACGAGGGCGACTGTTGCAGCCGTTCGCCGGGCATCCCGGGTCCCGACGGCTGTTCCGGACACCACCTGCTGATGCTGTTCCACGCGGGATTCGATCCGTGCCGGTTTTCCTTGCCGGCCGCGGTCCGCGAGATCCCTTGGCACATGTTCATCAACACGGCCAACAAGTCGCCGCACGACATCTATCCACATCTGGACGGCCCGCCACCACCAGTAGACGGCGGCATCACACTTGAGTCCCGCTCGCTGGTCTGCTTCGTCGCGCCGGCCGAGTATTAGTGCCCGCTGGCCAATCCGTCGCATCGCGACTACACTACGATATTCGTGTGCCGCCCCCCAAGGGCCCCTACGAGGTGGTCGTGATGCGACGGATTTGGCTCGCCATTCGGGTTTTCTTTGCCGTGTTGTTCAACGGCGATATTGCCGCTCGGGTCGAAGAGGCCCTGCGTGTGGGGAAGCCTAACAGGCCGGAAGTTCCGCCGCCGAAACAGGTTTCGGCCGCCGAAACGCGACCTGAAGCCAAGAAACCTGCCGCAAAGCCCGCGCTTCGCAGCGAGGCGATCACCCTGCTGGCCACTTTGCAGCGGGAGGCCCGCTTCGTAGACTTCATCAAGGAACCCCTTGCGGGGTACGAGGATGCCCAGATCGGCGCGGTTGCGCGGGATGTCCACCGCGACTGCGCGGCCGTGATCGAGCGGCTGTTCGCCCCGGCTCCGGTCGTGAGCCAGCCCGAGGGGGCGGAAATGGACGTCCCCGCAGGTTTCGACTCGGGGCGGTATCAATTGACGGGCAATGTCGTTGGCGATCCTCCGTTCCACGGGCATCTAGCACACCATGGCTGGGAGGCGACGAGGTGCGAAGTGCCATCCTGGTCGGGTAAAGATGCGGCCGCTCGGGTGATCGCGCCCGCGGAAGTGGAGCTTCGTTAGCGTAGATTGGGTCTCCGACCCGACCTGCGCTCACCGTTGATTCTCCGACCGCACTGGCGGGCGGGTTCTCCGGCCGAGGCAATTGGTCGCCGGGTTTCCCGCAGGTTGGTTGAGGAGGTCGAGTCGGAGAACCACCCTACAGCGAGATGGTGCAGCATGGCGGCAAAGGCGAAGGCTTCGAAGTACGTTGTTGGATTCGACCTGGGGACCACCAATAGCGTCGTGGCCTACGCGCCGTTGGACGAAGATCATCCACGCGTCGAGTTGTTGCCGGTGCCACAACTGGTGGCCGCAGGCACCATTGAATCGCGCACCATGCTCCCCTCGTTTCTCTATTTGGCCAATCCGCACGAGGCCCAAGATGGCGGGTTCGACGTGCCGTGGGAGTCGGGCCGCGACTACGCCGTAGGCGAGTTGGCCCGGCGCCAGGCCGCCGAAGTGCCCGATCGAACCGTGGGCGCGGCCAAGTCGTGGCTGGCCCACAGCCGCGTCGATCGCCGCCAGCCGATCCTCCCTTGGAATGCCCCGGCCGAGGTGCCCAAGGTCTCTCCCGTTACCGCCTCCCAGCGATACCTGGCGCATCTGGTGGGGGCGTGGAACGCAGCATTCCCCGATGCGCCATTGGCCGAGCAAATGGTGGTGCTCACGGTGCCGGCCTCGTTCGACGCCCGGGCACGTGAGTTGACCCACGAAGCCGCCCTGGCCGCCGGCCTGCCCGAGAGCCTGGTGCTTCTGGAAGAGCCGCAGGCCGCGGTTTACGCCTGGCTGGCCGACGAGGGGGATCGCTGGCGCCGGCATCTCAAACTCGGCGATAAGCTGCTCGTATGCGACGTGGGCGGCGGGACGACCGATCTGACCTTGGTGGGCGTGACCGAAGACGCCGGCAACCTGGTCTTGGAGCGTCTGGCCGTCGGCAATCACCTCTTGGTCGGCGGCGACAACATGGACCTCGCCCTGGCCCATCACATGGCCGGCCAGTTCGCCGAAAAGGGAGTGAAACTCGACCCCTGGCAATCGGTCGCGCTCTGGCACTCCTGCCGCAATGCGAAAGAAATGGTGCTAGCGCCGGGCGGGCCGCAGAAGCACTCGATCGCCGTGCTCGGACGCGGTTCGCGTCTGATCGGCGGTACGGTTTCGCTCGAAGTCGAGCGCGACAGCGTGGCCCGTCTGCTCGTCGATGGGTTCCTTCCCCGAGTGGCGGTGAACGAGCGGCCGGCCCGGCGGCGGGTCTCCGGCTTTCGGGAAATCGGCCTGCCGTTCGAGTCGGACACGGCGATCACGCGTCACTTGGCAGCCTTTTTGCAGGCCCAGGGAAGCAATGCCGCCCCGGCCCGGCCCACGCACGTGCTGTTCAACGGCGGCGTGTTCAAGGCCGACGTGTTGCGCGAGCGTCTCTTGGAAGTCATGGCCGCCTGGTTTCCCAAGGATCCGCCGCCGCGTCCCCTGGTCGGTGCTCCGGACCTCGACCACGCCGTGGCCAAGGGGGCGGCCTACTACGGCTGGGCCAAGCAGCGCGGCGGGATGCGGATCCGCGGCGGCACGGCCCGCGCGTACTACGTGGGCATCGAGACCGCCGGCCTGGCTGTGCCTGGCGCGGTGCGCCCGCTGCGGGCGTTGTGCGTTGTGCCCATCGGAATGGAAGAAGGCACGGAAGCCGACGTTCCTTCGGACGAGATCGGCCTGGTGGTCGGCGAGCCGGCCCAATTCCGCTTCTTCAGTTCTCCGACCCGCAAACAAGACCGCCCCGGCGACGTCTTGCCCCATTGGGGCGAAGACGAAATCTCGGAGACCGACTCCCTGGAAACCACGCTCCCGGCCGACGAGGCGATCGAAGAGGACTACGTGCCCGTGCGTTTCCACGCCCGGATCACCGAACTCGGCATGCTCGAACTCTGGTGCGTCAGCCCCCCAACCAACCGCCGCTGGAAGCTGGAGTTCAGCGTGCGCGAAGACGCGGGAGAGTGAACCACGGAGGGCGCGGAGTGCAAAGAAGAACGGTACGGTCGTGTGGCATGCCGACCCTCGGCACCGCCGAGGGTCGGCATGAGCGTCGCTATTGCGGGCTCCCGAGGGAACCGTGGAAGACGGCGCGTTCGATCCGCCTCGATCAGGCGGACAGGAGCACGGCCTGGATCTCGTCGAGGATTTGCTCGGGCTGGGGGGCTGGTTGGTCCCGCGGCAGGTAGGCGCTGCGATCGTCGACCACGCGGAGGCGGCCGCGGTTGCGCGAGGCCAGTAGGCGGAGCAACGGCAGCAAGGTGAAGCCGATGACCACGTAGCGGTATTCCGGGCGGAATGAGTCGATCTGCCATAGCTGGGCAGCGATCGGTGTGGCGTTGAGCTTCAGCAGTCGGTCGACCATGGGCGGC
>CAZFKF010000703.1:0-3891 GCA_964518805.1 uncultured Planctomycetaceae bacterium
CGGCTGATCGACCGCATGATCGAGATCTGGCTGACCACGCCCTTCGAGGGTGGCCGCCATGCCCGCCGAGTCGAGAAGATCGCCTCGCTGGAACGCGAGCACCTGCCGCCTCCCCCGGCCGCTGGCGAAGGCAAGCAATCGTAGCGGATTTTCCGGCCGGCGTTGGCCGGTTCGCGAAAACCCTTGTCGGTCGGCCGTCACCCGTTCTTGAATATTTCTTGGGTCTTGATAGAGTCGAACCATAGGGCTGCGTGTTGGAAACACGCGGTACGATCGAGCTTCGCCTGGCCGAAGAGCACCGAAGGTTCACGACAATGGCCGATTCCCGAAGATCGTCCTGGAACGAACTCGACGAGTTGATGCGCAACGCCGAGCTTCGCGACGAACTCGAACCGTATTACGACGAGTCGATCAGTCGCGTGAGCGTGCAGCGGCTTCCGCTCTCCGTCGAGAACGAGTACCTGGCCAGCATGCTGGCTTGGGAGATGGCCCCGATTGTACCCATCTACCGCTGGTTCGATCCTGAATTGCGTCCGCCTCGGCCTTCTGTGCTTACCGATCCAGACCTCCACGAGATTCTCTGGGATCTGATCTACAAGCTCTACGAGAAGCGGATCATCCTCGACTTCACGGACCACCTGACGGATCGCGAGCTGTATACGCTCATCTATCGCCATATCCTTCCCGCCCGGGAGAAGAAGATCGACCCGCGCAATACCTTTCTCCACTGGGATTGCGCAGCCGTAGGAGGCGATCCGGAGGTGTGGCTACGCTACTACGCTACGGACGACGAGCGCCAGGCCTGGGCCGAGACCTATCGCCAACCGCTGCCTTCGACCGAGGTCCCGATGTTCCGCCGTTCCATGCCTGCGGAGCCGGCGTAGATCAGCGGAAAGCGCGGGCGGGGCGAGCGAGCCGTCGGGTGGACCGAGCGCAGCCATGCCTGCCGGAGCGTCGGCCGAGGTGCGTCGGGCGCCTTGCACCTCCCTTTTTTCCGCCTCGTTTGGTAAGCTGGGCACGTCGGTACGTCGGCCTCAGGCTAGCGCGTGATGACCCATGCCCAGTCCGAACGACTCGCGCACCACGATTCCCGTGCGCCGGAGCGGCCGGCGTTTGGCGTATTGGAATGGCACGCTTTGGGCGGTCGGCACCGGATTGGCCAGCGGCCCGTTGGTGATCTACTTGGCCATGGAGTTTGGGGCGGTCCGCGTCGGGCTTGGAGTCAGTGCGATCAAGGCCGCGCCCCACTTCGCCGGATTGCTGCGCATGATTGCCCCGGCGATGATCGGCCGGCTGGCCGATCGCAAGCGGTTCTGCCTGGGCAGCTACCTGCTTAGCGCCCTGGTGCTTCTGGCCCTGCCCGTGGCCGCCGCGCCGTGGTCGGGCCTCTCGGGGGGAATTGGGCTGGCGGCGGTGGTGGTCTTGTGGTGTCTCTATCACCTGCTGGAGTATTTGGGCCAGGTGGCGCTCTGGCCCTGGCTGGCCGATCTGGCCCGGCAGCGAGTCCGAGGGCGATTCCTCGGCCGCCGGGAACGATGGCTGGTAACCGGTCAGGCCGTGGCCATGCTGGGCGCCGCGCTGTTCAACCTGCTGTGGAACCGTGCAGTTCCCGATGCTGTCTGGGCCGGGTATGCGATCCCGGCGCTGGCCGGATGCGGCTTCCTTTTCGCTTCCCTGATTCCGCTTGCCTCGATGCCTGCCATCGCGTCCGTTCACGAACGGACTACTCGACCGGCCGCGTTGCGCGAGGGCGTCCACGCAGCTTCCCTTTCCCGCTTCGCAAGAGGAGCCGGGGGCGAGGGAACGTCGCTTCCGGCCGGGCTTCGTGGCGTCTTGAAGCCTTTCGCCGATGTGTGTTTCCTTCGCTATGTTGCGTTCGGCTGCTGGTTCTCGTTTTTCAACGGCATCGTTCAAGCGGCCCAGGAAGTCTTCCCGCGTCAGGTCCTGGGCGTTTCGCTCTCGCTGCGGCTGACGCTACAGACCACGACGCGCATCGGACAACTGTCGATCAGTCCCACCTTGGGTCGCTGGGCCGACCGCTTTGGAAACCGCCGCGTGCTGATGGCATGCGTGCCGGTGATTGCCTCCAGCACGCTCTTCTTTTGTGTGGCCAGCCCGGCGCGGTGGCATTGGATCATCGGCGCCTGGATTGCCTGGATCGCGTACGCCGGCGTCAACGTGTGCCAGCCGAACCTGTTGCTCAAGTTCTCTCCCGCATCCTCGCGGCCCGCGTACGTGGCGGCCTATCAAACGGCCGGCGGACTCTCGGTGGCCGTGAGCATGATCCTCGGGGGCATTGCCTTCGACTCCCTTCGCCAAACGTTCGGAACCACGCCGATCCTGACGCTCGGCCAGGCCATCGCGATCGACGTCTTCCAGGCGGTCTTTCTCTTCGGCTTCCTGACCCGAGCGATGGGCGCCCTGGTGCTACTGGGAGTCCGGGAACCAGATCGATGAGCAGCGGCGCGAGGCCCCATTCGCCGACCGTTCTGCCAGGCAGAATGCGCTCGGCATACGATTGAACGGGGAATGACGCGAAGCTGATTTGGCGATCGAAGAGGAGAGAGTCATGCCGACTGCTTCAGATCGTCGAACTGGATCTGGTAGAGCCGGCGGTAGAGTTCGCAGCGGCCGATGAGTTCGGTGTGGGTGCCGATGTCGAGGATCCGGCCGTCCTGCATGACCACGATCCGGTCGGCCAGCACCAGGGCTCCGAGACGGTGTGTAATGACCACGGCGGTGCGGCCGCGGATGAACCGCTCCATGACCGTCTGGATAAGCCGTTCGCTTTCCAGGTCGACCTGGCTCGTGGCTTCGTCGAGGATCAGGATCGACGGATCGCGGAGAATCGCCCTGGCCAGGGCGATCCGTTGGCGCTGTCCGCCCGAAAGCTGCCCGCCTAAGGGCCCCACGATGGTCTCATATCCTTCGGGCAGTTCCTGCTCGATAAACTGGTGGGCGTGGGCCTGCTTGGCGGCCTCGATCACCTGCTCGCGGCTCGCGCCCGGGGCGCCAAATCGAATGTTGTGGATGACCGTGTCGTCGAACAGCAGCGGATCCTGCGTCACCAGGCCGATTTGTTTGCGGAGATCGCGAAGCCGGACCTCGGGCAGGGGCACGCCGTCGAGGCGGATGACCCCGGCCGTCGGGTCGGCGAAACGGCAAATCAGGTTCGCCAACGTGCTCTTGCCGCAGCCGCTCGGGCCCACGATGGCGATCGTCTCTCCAAAGCGAATGTGCAGGTTGACGTCGTGCAGCACGGGATGCTCGGGCTGATAGCCGAAATCGACGCCTTCAAACACCAGGTCTTGGCTGTGCCGCGTCAGCGGGCGAGGACGTTCGGGGTCGCGGACCTGCGGCTCCCGATCCAGGAGGGCGTAGATGCGATCGGCGGCTGCCACGCCGGCTTGGAGCTGACTGAAGACGTCGGAAAGCTTACGCGCTGGATCGGCCGTTCCCACCAGCAGGCCGTAGAAGATCAGGAGCGTCGGCCAGCTCAGCGGTTCCGAGGACATCGGGATGCCCCACAAGGCCGTCTCTCCGCGGAGCACGAGGTACGCCCCGGCCAACATCGCCATGCAGATGATCAGGATCCCGAGGATCTCGGTGATCGGCCGCGTCCAGGAATCGTAGGTCCCGATCTTCATCGACTTCTCGAAGTAGTTCTTGCTCGTCGCGTGGAACCGCTGACGCTCCAGGCGCTCCATGGTGAACGCCTTGACGATCTTGATGCCCTGGAACGTCTCGGCGAGGACGCTGTAGAGTTGGGCCATCTCTTCCATGGCCTTGCGGTTGGCCCGCTTGAGCAATCGGGCCAACGAGCGGATCGCCAGCCCAGCCAACGGAGCGACCACCAGCGACAGAAGCAGGAGTTGCCAGCAGACCAAGGCC
>CAZFKF010000704.1:0-3876 GCA_964518805.1 uncultured Planctomycetaceae bacterium
GAAGTGTTCGGTCAGCCCCAGGGACACCGAGGTCGTATACGTGTATTTCCGGTAGATGGCGTCGGGGCTGACCACGTGACGCAACTGCACGTTGGCGCAGTCGTCGCAGAGGAGCAGATCGAGCGGATACGACTCCTGGACCTCGCGACAGCGCTCCGGCGGCACGAAATCGTCGCCCAGCGGCGTCGGCGCCAGGCGCAGGGCAAGTTGCAGCCGGCTGCCGCCGCACAGGCGGCACGATTCGCGCGAAACGACCGTGGCCATTACAGGCCCTCCCTGCGCCGCGCCGCGACCTGCTCGATCAAGCGGGCCAGATACGCGGCCCGCAGCGACGAGGCGTCTTCCGGCGGCGCCCAGGGCGCGAACACCGTCTGCGCCGGGTCCAGGGGGCCGCCGGTGGTTTCGTGGATTACGAAGACGTCGGAACGGATCACCAGTCCATGATACCACGGATCGGCCAGCCGGTAATAGAAGCACGCCCCCGATGCATATTCGCCCATCGCGATCACCTCGCGGATCGAGCCCTCTTCCTCGAAGACCACGACGTCTGCCCGGCCTTCGATCACGTGGAACGACTCGCTCTTGCCAAGGTGCTTGTGCGGCCGGATGTACGTATCGCGGTCGAGAACGATGAGCATCTCATGCAGCGGGTCCAGCGGGCCGCGGTGGGCGCAGAGGCGGACCCTCCGATGCCGGACTTCGGCGGCCTGTGGAATGAGCTTCGCAACGTCGTCGCGGCGCACGGCCACGATCGGCTCGTCGGTATAGAGGACTTCGTCGTTGAGCGATCTGGTGCGCATGGGCGGTTCCTTCATGCAATTGCGGCGCGCCGGCTCGCCGGGTAGATCGAGGCGAACTGAACGCCGCGCTCGACCAGGGCGGCGCTTCTTCCGATGACGCTCGCCTCGGCCTCCGGACCGACGCTCATCAGGCAGAGATCGACGCGGCGAGCCAGCAGCGCCTGCGGTCCGCGGATCGGCAGACGCGAGCCGGGCATCCACAGGCCCTGCTTGTGAGGATCGTCGTCGACCACCCAGGAAATGTGCTCCCCAAGCCCGAGCAGATTGACAAAAGCGCAGGCCCGATGGCCCGCCCCGTAGACCGCGATCACCTCGCCCCGCCGGCGCCGATCGGCCAGCAGTCCCGCGATCCGCCGACGATACGAATCCCATCCCCGGGAGAACATCTGCACTTGGGCGTCCGCTTCCGGCTTCTCGAGCCGCGGGGCGCCGGGCTCCGTAGCGGCCGGCGCTCGCCCGATCCCCGTCAGCACGTCTTCGAGTCCGTCAGGAAACGACTGCCGGTGGACGATCGTCTGCCCGATGTGCTCGAAGACCAAGGGAAACGTCGCCGGCGTGAAATAGGCGACGTGCTCCTCCCAAACCGTCGTCGCATCGAGCGTCTCAAACCCCTTCTGGCAGTCGGGCGCTTCGAGGACAAGATATCCCCCCGGTGACAGCAGCGAGGCCAGCCCTTTCAGGAACGTCTGCATGTCGTGCGCGTGTTCGACGACATGCCGGGCGACGAGCACCTGGGGACGGCTGCGCGATGCGGTCAGGGCGACTGCCCGTGCCGGCGTCAAGCGGTCCTGGATCGTCTCGACGCCTGCATGGGGCACGCAGATCTCCAGATCGCGTGCCAGATCGAGCCGATAGACGCTGCGGAAGCCGAGCCGCGAGATTCGCTCCAACAGCGTGTCGTCTTTCGGGCTGACGCCCCAGACCGGCGCATCGCGGTCCAGGCCGGGCAGGCCGGCGATGACGTGCGCCAGCGCGTCCAGGTGCGACTCCGGCTCGCGATAGGCGATCCAGGAGTGTCGCGGCGTCAGTTCCGTTGCCGGCGGCGACTGCGCCAGTTGAACCAGCCCGCAGTGCTCGCATTGCGAGAGCACCAGCGCAAACGACGCCTCCGCTTCCGCGGGGTCCGCGAGATAGCGGTTACAGATCGGCTGCCGGCCGAAATCGATCCATTCGGTCAGGGCATCGGCACGGCAGAGTCGGCAGCGGGGCATGGGTGCGGTCATCCGGCGGCCACATCGAGGATTGCCCGGCCGGCGACCGCGCCGTGCCGCATGTCGTCGATCGCCTGGTTGATTTCCGACAGCCGGTAGCGCTTGCCGATGCAGGGGGCAAGGTCGAGCTTGCCGGCCTTCGCCAGGCGGACGTAGTTGGGGATATCGACCTCCGGCCGGCACTGGCCGCCGTGCGAGCCGAGGAGCCGCTTTTCAAAATGCAGGGGCAGCGTGTGGATGGCCGCCGCGTCGCCCTTGGGCGGCACGCCGACGAGCACCGTGCGGCCCCGCGCGCCGGTGACGCGGTAGGCCATCTCGATGAGCTTGACGCTGCCCGTCGTGTCCACGGCCACGTCCGCGCCGCTGTTGCCGACGATGCCGCGGAGTTCGCTCTCCGGATCGGCCTTGGCGGAGTGGATCGTGTGCGTCGCGCCGAGGCGTCGGGCCAGCGCGAGCCGGTTGTCGTGCAGGTCCACGGCGACGATCGGAGAGGCCGAGACCAGGGCTGCGCCGTGGACGACGCTCAGCCCCACGCCGCCGACCCCGAACACGGCGATCGACTCCCCGATCTTCAGTTGCGCGTCGTTGTTGATCACGCCGAAGGCGGTCGTTACGGCGCAGCCCAGCAGGGCGCCGCAGTCGGGATCGTAGTCGCCGTCGATCGCCGTGACCCGATTCTCCGAGACCACGGCGTATTGACTGAAGGTCGTCACCCAGCCGGCGCGGATCGGTCCGAGGGCGGACTGGTACGTAGGCGTGGTCGATTCCAATCCGGCCCCTTTGCGCCAGTGGAGCACGACCCGGTCGCCGGGCCGGACCGTGGCGACCCCCGCGCCGCATTCTTCGACGACGGCCGTTGCCTCGTGGCCGAGCAGATGGGGCAGGAAGCGGTCGGGCCCCTTGACGCCGTCGATCTCGCCGAGTTGCGACCCGCAAATGCCGCTCGAAAGGACTCGCACCAGAACCTGCCCCAGCGACAGCCGGGGAATCTCGATCTCCTCCAAGACCAGAGGAGCCTTTTGCCGGACGAGAATGGCGGAGAGGGATTTCATCGGGGTTCGGGGGTCAGAGTCTGGGAAGCGGATGTTCAGAATGCGACGGGGCAGAGAAGCGAATGGCTCGGCGAGGAGCCCCCTGCGCTCGGCGCGGGTCTCCTGACCCCGCCGTTCCTTCGACCTCCTTCACTCAAAGTAAATGAACGAATGATCGCCCGAATAACCGGTGTGCCGGAACCACCACTGCCATTCTTCCGGCGTGCAGAACATCTCGCAGGTGAACTGCCAGTACATCAGGTTGACCTTCTCTTCCTCGGTGCGATAGGACTCGACGCAGAGGTACTTGTGCTTGCGGCCCACGCGCTCGATTTCGCGCAGGGCGGCGTACAGGTCGTAGCAGTACAGGTTGTGCAGCGTGTTCATCGAAATCACCAGGTCGAAGCTCCGGTCGTCGAACGGCAGCTTCGCTGCGCTACCGCACTGCAAGTACGGCTTGACTTCGTCTTTGGCGTGCTCGATGGCGTACGCCGAGACGTCGATCCCCGCAACTTCCACGCCGCGCACGGCCTGGGTGAAATCGTAGAGCAGAAAGCCTTTGCCGCAGCCTACGTCGAGGATGCGGTCGCCGGGCCGGATGCCGTAGTGTTGGACCATGGCGTCCGCCACCGCGCGCCACCGGCCGTCGTAGCGGTAGCCGCCGTATCCGGTCTTGCGGTCCCCGTCCCAGTACTCCACGTCCCATTTCTTGGCCAGGCGGGCGGCTTCGGCCTTGGGGAATTCGAGGACGCGAGCCAGGTAGTCGCGCCGCGTGCTCTTGTGTACGGACGAAAGGAAATCGACGTAGGCCATTCGCGCTGCCCTTCACTGGCG